>DQKQ01000251.1 GCA_015660615.1 Flavobacteriales bacterium | reverse complement strand
TGCAACACAAAGCGTTAATCAAAAATCTATTGATTCGTTGGGGCTGGCTCAAAATGCTATAGATTATTGTAACGATTTCGATGCTAAGTATTTGGCTAAACTTCCAGCGTCGCAGGCCGAGACCGCTTTGATCAATGATCTAGCTACAAGATTAGAGGCTGCAGAGGCTAAAATAGCAGCTTTGGAAGCCTAATAATGGTATAATGGAGATACAATGCCTGATTACAATAATTACGATGCAATAAGCTGGTCTCTAGGGACGCCTATAACTGCAGGTAGATTGCAGCAAATGTCAACGAACATTGCTCAGGTCAAGTCTGCGACGGACAACTACGCCAAGGGTGTTCTGGTTCTGAACCAGTATACGACTCAGGTTGGCACTATAAACAATACTGTTTTACATACTAATTTAACTGATGCTACTTACACTATTGCTATTTTGAATAGTGCATCTGGAAGTGGTAGTACAGATCAGCGTATTACTACAGAAGCCCTGAGATGGTATAAGGTGTCGTTGATTCTGCCTCATATTTATGTGGCAGCAGATCATGCTGATAGTAAGTTTACGATCAAGCTAGTCAAAACGGTGTCTTCAACTGATACAACCTTGGGTACATTTGAAATTATGAGGACAAATAGCACCGCTGCCGGATCTTATGGAGGTGGTGTGTATAGTACCATAATGGATACTGGTGCAGGTAGTACGACTCCACATGAGTTTAAAGCTACCATTACACAGGCTAATAGAAGCGGATCCGGGGTCTATTCTGTTCTAGCAGGTACAGAGTTCCCCCTCCAGTTAATGGTGGAAGATGTCGGAACTTCAACGTAGAACGCTAGTGTCCCGTCGTAAAGACTTGAAATGGGGCAGAAGCGCGCGTGAAGGCAAAGGCAATAGTAACTGGCATGGTGGAAAGTACTTTGATGATAAGGGATATGTAAGAGTTAGAATGACTCAGCATCCTTGTCAGGTGCATGGCTATGTTTACGAACATAGGCTTGTTATAGAAGATTTTTTAGGCCGTTATCTTAAGCCTTGGGAATCGTGTCATCATATTAATGAAATAAAAGAAGATAACCGAGCAGAAAATATATATTTATGTACAGTATCAGAGCATAGTGCTATGCATCGTGAAGGGTATAATCACACAATGGAACATAAAGACTACATGAGGAAAAAAATGAAAGGCAGAGCGCCAAAAAACTTTAAAGGAAAATCTAAAAATATAATCAAAATGCGCCAGTCAGACTCCGATGGGTGATATAATGTATCCATCCCATACAGGAGATGACATGCAACAATGTGAAGGCGATGGATGTGAAATAATGTTTACATCCAATAGTCATAATCAAAAATATGCAGATTCAAGATGCCGAAAAGAACAGGAGTATAATATGGTTTGCAGCCATCGTCGTGAATTAAACGATTTTGGCGTTCCAAACAACCCTATGGATGATTTAAAAATTACAGATGAAGTAGAATTGAAACTTGCTTATACTAAGCTGGTTCAAGAATACGAAAAGATTAAAACTAAAAAGGAAGATCTGTCGGCTGCGGTATATCGTGCAGTTACGGATCAGGTAGATAAGTATCAGGTGCCATCAACACCTTCGCCTGTCAATGATAGGCGAACTAAAGGTGAAGAGGTAGCCGTAGCGGTTTTATCAGACTGGCAATTGGCTAAGGTAACACCTGATTACAATTCTTTGATTTGTGAAGAAAGAATCAATAAATATGCTGATAAAGTCATTTCTCTGACTGAGATTCAACGAGCGGATCACCCTGTGAAAGACATTCATGTTTGGGTGCTTGGTGATATTGTTGAGGGGGAGTTGATATTCCCAGGTCAGAGTTTTCTTATTGATGGAGGCTTGTATCGTCAAGTCACTATTGATGGGCCTAGAATTATGACATCATTCTTTGATAAGATGTTGGCTAATTTTAGGAATGTAACTGTAACCGCTGTCATTGGTAATCATGGCGCTATTGGCGGTAGGCAGAGAAGAGATCATGATCCTGAAACTAATGCAGATAGAATGCTTTATAGGATTATGGACCTCGTTTACAAGAAGGAAGAAAGGATTACTTTTGACATTCCTGATGGACGAGGTGAAGGTAACTGGTATGCTATTGATAGAATTGGTGAGTATAGTTGCTTGCTATGTCATGGTGATCAGTTTAGAAGCTTTTCATCCTTCTACCCATTTCAAAAAAAGATATTTGGGTGGAAAGTTGGGGCTATCACGGAAGACTTTAAAGATGTTATGCTTGGACATTGGCATACGCCAACTAAGATGACATTCAATACAGTCCAATGTAGAATCTCAGGTAGTCCTGAGTCTACTAATGAATATGCTATTGAAACACTAGCCGCAGTAGGCAGACCATCACAGCACTTGCAATTTGTGCATCCAGAAATGGGTATTGTGACGGCTGAATATACATGCTGGCTAGAAGATTAGGAGGATAAAATATGAATTTATATAAGGATATTATTGAGCGGGCCGTTTGGACCGCTGTTCAAAGCTTTTTAGCTGTGTTTACGGTTACTGATTTGTCGTCTACTAAGGCGGCAACCGTAGCCGGCGCAGGTGCTTTAATCTCTGCCCTTAAGAGCATTGCTGCTAGTAAGGTTGGAGATCCATCGAATGCTTCTACGGTAAGCTAATGAAATCTTCACCACGTATCAAGGTGCATATCAAGTGTCCTAATTGTAGTGGTAAGGTTATGGAAGGGCAACGTTATAGGAATTCAATAGAATTGTCATGTTTGATATGTGGTTGGAGAGTAGAGCCATATATAGAAAAATGGGAAGAAGATAAAGAAAGAATATACAAGCGTTTGATCAATGAACGAAATAGATAGAATAGCTAATCAAATTAATGTCCAAGTAAAGGGCTTTTATATTGATAATGATGTAGTTGTTAAGGCTATTCGATACCTTAAGCGAGATGGCAAAATAGTATTTAAGCGTCTTGATACAGGTGAAGAATATCTTGAGGACTACAAAGGTTCAGCTTTATTTCGTAAGCGTATATTTATAATTGGAGAAGTGGCAAAAATGGTTGGCAGGACAGTAGGCACTATAAGGAAGTGTGAAACTTCTGGCCTACTGCCTGCCGCCAACCGCTTTCAATATAGTAACAACAACTACCGATACTATACTTTTGATGACATTAGAAACATAGAGTCTTTTTTTAATTCTAGAAAGGTCGGCAGACCGTTGAAGGATCGTGTATACTCACGTAGAGATCTGAGCAACAAGCTCAGAGAAGCCAAGAAAGGAATATTATGAATAACGGTGAAGACAATCATGTTTGGGTATCGATTGGGATTACCAAGAATTTGGGAAACTATGAATCGATGCGTTTAGATGCTGGTGCTAAAATTGCCGGTGATCCGCAGGATGACAAGTTGTGGAATAAATTATGGGAAACCGTTGATGCACAGCTTGAAGCAAAACTTGCGGAAATAGATAAGGGCAATGCTGGATGAACGTGATGCATTCGAGAATTGGCAATTATCTGCTTTGTGTAGGGATCATAGTCACCCTTGTTGGTGGACTAGCGATTCTGTTGTTGAAGTCGAAAGTGCCAAAGCCGTTTGTATGGAGTGTTCAGTAAGAGTTCCATGTATAATAAATGCTGTCACCGACCCGTACACCGATGTGGTAGAATTGCCAGTGATGGGTGTGTATGCGGGGATGTCAAGATTAGACATGTTGATGGATACTTGGGAAAGGATAAGTGATGTCTCAGAATCAAACTGGTGCGGACCTGATAAAGTTATTGAGACAGTTATCAAGCGAAACCGGTAAGTTCTTTCTTCCAGATTTAGGAAGAGAAGAAGCGGTTGCGGAGAGCCTGATAGATGCCTATAGATATGATGACTTAACAGCGTGTGCTAATGAATATATAAAAAAGTGTGGTAGCCCTGTATTGGTATTTAGTTTTGCTATGGAAGTGCCATCTATAATGCAGAAAGCCATTACGG
>DQKQ01000243.1 GCA_015660615.1 Flavobacteriales bacterium | reverse complement strand
GGTGGTGTAAGACTAGAAGATGTTAAAAAATTAGGCGAAGCGAGAGTAGAAGCAGTTCATGCTTCTTGTAGATTAAAAACGCTTTCTAACACATTGAATCATGTAGATGAAGGTCTATTCGACTTGAGCACATATCCGGTAGATTTTGATAAGGCTGTTCAGCTAAGTGATGAGGTACTAAAATGGAATGAAGATGAATTTTAAGATTTTTGGCATTTTTTTCGTGACGATATGTTCAATGTTTGTTTTTATATCGTGTTCCCAGAAATCACCTCACAGTATACCAACTGGAGGTATAGAAGCTCTAATCCCGTTGCCTAAATCTGTGTCTTTGATGGGGGACGTGGAGGATAGAAAAGTATTTTTTTCTGGTGATGATTTAAGGATTCAAGGATTAGAAAACTTAGGCGCCTCTTCAGAAGTGGTAGAAGCCTGGTTAATGGGTGTGGGTGTTGAGGTGAGAAAGGACTTTCCGACAAATGCGAATTTAGTCTTCGAGATTAAAGGGGATGAGGAAGATGAATCCTATGATTTGATCATTAAAAATGATGTTATTCAGATCATTGCGAATAGTGAGGTGGGGCTATTTCGTGGGTTTACTACTCTAAGGCAGATGATGCCTAATTCATGTGAGTATGGGGGGTGTGTGAGTGGCTTTTTTCTTCCTGAAGTACTTGTTTCAGATTCTCCTGAATTTGAACATAGGGGATTGTTATTAGATTGTTGTAGGCACTTTATGGATGTTGATTTCATTAAAAAAATGATTGATAATCTTGCTCTTCACAAGATGAATGTGTTGCATTGGCATCTTACCGAGGATCAAGGTTGGCGTATAGAAATAGACGCTTACCCTCTTCTTACCGAAGTAGGTGCTTGGAGAACCGAGCTCGATGGAACTAAGCATGGAGGATATTATTCAAAGGAGGAGATTAGAGATATTATTCAATATGCACAAAAAAGGCATGTTGAGATCATCCCAGAGATTGAGTTGCCTGGTCATAGTCAGGCGGCACTTGCTTCATATCCATGGTTAGGATGCACAGGAGATCAACTAGAAGTAGCAAATAAATGGGGTGTCTTTAAAGATATTTATTGTGCGGGCAATGACAGTACTATAGCTTTTTTAGAAACCGTTTTGGATGAGGTATGTGAACTTTTTCCTTCTGACAGGATCCATATTGGAGGGGATGAAGCCCCCAAAGTGAGGTGGCACAGCTGTGATAAGTGTCAGAAAAGAATTAAAGAAAATGACTTAAAAGACGAGTATGAGCTACAGACTTGGTTTATTGAAAGGATAGGTAAATTTTTGGAGGGGAAAGGTAAGAGGATCATAGGTTGGGATGAGATTTTGGAGGGAGGTTTGCCTGAGGGTGCTATGGTCCAAAGCTGGCGAGGTATGGAAGGGGCCATTGAAGCGGTCTCCATTGGCACTGACGTAATCGTTTCTCCCACGAGTCATTGCTATTTAGATTATCCCTTAAGTTCTACTAATCTTGAAGAAATATATAGCTTCCAACCACGCCCTGAGGGTACTTTAGGTGGGCCAGGTAGAATATTAGGCGGTGAGTGCAATATGTGGACTGAAAGAGCTCCCCAAGAGTTGGTTGAGTCTAAAGTGTTTCCGAGAGCTATAGGGCTTGCAGAGGTTCTTTGGTCTGGTCCAGAATTTACGGGTACCTCTGACGCATACTCTGACTTTATCAAGCGGCTTGAACCCCATTTAGATCGACTCTCTATCCTTAAAGTTGACTATGGAATGGAATCCGTCCCTGTAACCCTATCCTTGGCAGTTCAATCTGAAAAACTCTACGCTACACTCACCCCATCAGCGGAATATATCAAGGGCTATACACATTTTAATGGAGATAGCGTCTTATTAGGTAAATCTATCGTAGTAGAAAGCCGTGGAACAATAAGCGCTTCTATCAATTACCGAGGACGACGACTGCCTAGACGTGAGGAGTTTTTCGTTGACGGTCACGCTGGTGTATTCCACCCCATAGAACTAGGATTTACGCCGAGTCCATATTACACTGGTGGTGGAGATTTCGCACTTGCTGATGGTAGGATAGGATCTCTTGGATTTCACGACGGTGTTTGGCAAGCAGTACAAGGAGAGGATGTTATTGCAATCGTAGATCTCGAGAAAGTAATAGAAATTGATTCAATTTTCTCAAACTTTTATCGCTATCAAGACGCATGGATTTTCACTCCCACATACGTTGAATTCTCCGCTTCAATTGATGGAGATCATTATGAAGTAATATCTCAAAATGATTTCAAAGACGCAACTTTAAAGAACGATGCTCAAGATATCGTTACAGTAAATTCCGGAAAGCTGATGGATGTTCGTGCCAGATATGTAAAGATGAGAGCAGTCAATTCTGGACTTTGTCCAGACTGGCATGCCGCAGCAACAGAGCCTA
The DNA here is from genome assembly GCA_015660615.1 of Flavobacteriales bacterium. Lineage (GTDB taxonomy): Bacteria > Bacteroidota > Bacteroidia > Flavobacteriales_D > Sanyastnellaceae > UBA974. Next base: position 3,161 of record DQKQ01000243.1, on the reverse strand, counting down.
CATGGCTTTTTTGTGACGAAATTGTAATTAGGGCGAAGTAGTTTTAATAACGTTATTTAAACTTATGGCGCGAACAAATAGAGCTTTTGATTTTAACTTGGAAGTGCCTCCTACAACAAGTTCAGGAGCCCAAGCCCTGATAGAGTGAGGTGTAAATTTTACGATGCGCTTTTCTCCAGGAAGTAGGTCAAATCCGTTCATTTCGAAATTCCCTGGAGTTGTAGCTGTAAGCTGCACATCTTTTGTGAAAGCGCTTGAGCTTACTTCATAAAGTACGAACTCGCTGTCTTTATTTCCTCCGGTAAACGGTTTTACAATTACAGGAACGTCTTCGAGTTTAAGCTCTTTAGGGAGGGCGCCAAAGACAGTGGCGTTCGCTTTTATTGGACAAGTTTGAGGGTTTTCACACGTGTCGTCTATCCATGAGAGTTGCACAAAGGAACTGGTGGGGTCGATGTTTTTTCTGTTATTGATGTAGGGGACTTTATCTAGGGATATCCATTGTGCTCTGCCAGGTGTGAGATTTAATGGATGTTCGGACATGTATGCTACCGTGCCGTCAAAGTTTACTACTGATACGAGAACAGTTCCTGGGATTTGGATTTCACCATGTATGCTTGGATTAGTTACTAACCCTATCTCTAAACGGGGCTTCCTCCCTAGATGATTCCACTTTCCATACAGGAGCGTGGGAGCGAAGGCCTTCTTTAATTCATGATGAAGAAGTTTCCACTTTCCGTGAGCGTCTATAGAAGACCATGATGCTACCGGCCAGCAATCATTTAATTGCCAAACCAAAGAGCCAGAGCAAAAATCCTGATTGAGTCTTGCAGCTCTAACACCATCTGAGATCCCTTTAGCTTGAAGAACTTGAGTTATATACGCCCACTCTTCGTAAGAATACCCATCTGAGAAATCGCCATAAGAACTCTCCAAGTATTTATCAATTATTGCAAACCCCCGACTGTGTTTCTCGTGAGAAATCACATCAGATGAAAGTCGATCTAAAGTGTCAGATATCACTACCGTTTCCCAGGTTGAACGTTCTGGAAAACTTTGAAAACCAAATTCACTCATAAATCGAGGTGTTCGAGCCCAAAGAGAATCGAACGAATACCCGTCATGCCATATCCCCCAATCGTGAGCATCACCACGGTTCTTAAAATCAGGATCGCCCCTACCAAGCAGGGGTGAGGAAGGCCAGTATGGAGCGTCGGCGTATAAGCTGACAGTGGAAAGTAGGATATCTTCGAAAATATCGGAGTAGGCTTTCTCTTTATTGGCGATTTCTTCTTCGGTAAGCCCGTCCTGCCACCCCCACCTTTGCCACCCTTCACTCACTTCGTTATTGCCACACCACATTGCGAGGGAGGGGTGATGTCTAAGTCGAAGGATTTGGTCTAAAGCCTCATGCTCGACTGATTCAAGAAACGCCTCGTTTCCAGGATACATAGCGCAAGCAAACATGAAATCTTGCCAAACCAGAACCCCCATCTCGTCGCAGGCCTCCATGAAATAGTCCGAGGCATAATTCCCGCCACCCCAAACCCTCAGTGTGTTCATGTTCGCTGCGACAGCGTTTCTAACTATTGCTCTTTCTTCTAATGAGCTGATTCTGGATTTAATTATGTCAGCCGGGACTACATTAGCTCCTCCTGCGAAAAATGGCACGTTGTTGAGAATCCACTGGAATTTAGCGCCTTTATCGTCTTCAGAAGTGTCTAGTTTGAGGGTTCTAATCCCTACTGTTTTCTTCTCTAGAGCAAGTAGACCATTTTTTCCAACGGCGACTACCTCGAGCGTGTGTAAAGAAGGTTTTCCTAAATCGTGAGTCCACCATAAATCAGCATTTTCAATGGTGAATGGTGATGTTATAACCCCAGGTGTTTTATTAAAATTTTCTGAAGCGACAACGGTACCACTTTCATTCGTCAGAGCCCACCTTAAAACCACAGCCTTGCTTAAATCGCCTGAAATATCCCACTTAACAAAGCCCTTAGCAGTGGACCCGTAAATAGTGTCAGTTACAAGTGTGAGATTGTCAATGTATATATTTTCATCAGACCGACTCTTCGCAAGTTCAATTCGCCCAACAGAAAAGTCAATAAGTTTCAATGCCCAATCCCAACCAAATGCAAATTGTGGAGTTCTATGCTGTTCAACACTCCCCATTTTGTTTACAGAGTGAGTAGGCGATTCAAAACTAAAAGTAAAAATATTGTCAGTAGACTTTAAGGACGATTTCAGACTGTACGACCAGTTTCTGAAAGCGTTGTTCGCTTCACCAAGTACAACTCCGTTTAAGGTTATACTGCAATACAGCTGTACATCTTTAAGGATTAGTAAGTCGTAATCTTCAATGTCTTCTGGCGCATCAAATGGGTCCGAAGTGAAAACCCAGTTCATTTTACTTATCCACTGCACTGAATCTTCATTTGTTCCAAAAAAAGGATCTGGAATAACTGAACTCCTTAGTAGTGAATTGTACAAACTCCCAGGTATCCAGCCCGGAACTGAAATTTCTGTGGAATCAAGGCATATCCAGGTGCCGCGAATAGGAAGGCTTTTTTGGGCTGAAAAATTGTTTGAGTAAAGTGGCGAAAGTGACGCACACAAAATAAGTAGAACTGGAACTATTTTTTTCACACTGCAAATTACATAACTCTTGTCCATATTGCCGTATCTTAGTGTGATGAGGACACTTTCTCTGGTTATTGCTTTTACGTTTTTATGTTTTGAGTTTAGTGTCAAAGCACAAACGCCTATCGTTTCAGACCCCCCATCTGGAACTCTTGACGGTGTAAACATTCTATCGGGTACGTCTGTTATAATTCAGCTTCGATCACCGAGTAAACAATATGTTCATCTTAAAGGTGATTTTAATTCATTCTCGGAAAGTGCAAATAGTTTGATGAAGATTTCAACTGATGGAAACAGCCATTGGTTACAAATAAATAACCTTATTCCGGGTACATATTACAGATATTTCTTTTTAGTTGAGGGTGTGCTTGAGATTGGTGATCCATATTCTGAACTCATTTTAGATCCTTGGAATGATGGCTATATTCCACAAGTGAATTTCCCCGGAATGCCTCAGTATCCTACTGGTGTTGCCTCTGTCCCAATTAGCACATTTAGAACGGATAACCCATATTTCCTTT
>DQKQ01000204.1 GCA_015660615.1 Flavobacteriales bacterium | reverse complement strand
GTGCCCCATCCGACTAGGGAGCCCTTTAAAAAACCATATATGAGCAACCGGACTAGCTAATTCTATATGCCCCATCCTCTCACGACGCACCTTAGAAAGAATAACCTCGACACCGCATTTTTCGCAAACAACACCTTTGTGCTTCATGCGTTTATACTTCCCACAATTACACTCCCAGTCCTTAACCGGCCCAAATATTTTAGCGCAAAACAGCCCATCTCGTTCTGGCTTAAAGGTTCGATAATTTATAGTCTCAGGTTTCTTTACTTCTCCGTATGACCACGAACGGATTTTTTCTGGAGAGGCTAGACGGACTCTCATTGCACTAAAAGAGACTGGGCTCTTTGGCTTATCAAATAAAGTAAAACTATCCACTAAGGTTATCTCCTTCTAAACAGTTATTTAAAGCTAAAAATCAAACGGCTCAACCAGCAATCAGACCAAATCAAACCGAGCGATGTAATTTATTTTAAAGATTCAACAAGCTCAACATCTATGGCTAAACTCTGCAACTCCTTAACCAAGACATTAAAAGACTCTGGAAGACTAGGCTCAGCTGTAGTTCCTCCTTTAACAATAGCCTCATACATACGCTTGCGCCCTTCTAAATCATCAGACTTTACAGTCAACATTTCCTGAAGAGTGTAAGCAGCACCATAAGCCTCCAGCGCCCATACTTCCATTTCGCCAAGCCTCTGCCCGCCGAATTGCGCCTTTCCACCCAATGGCTGCTGAGTCACGAGAGAGTATGGCCCTGTCGAGCGAGCGTGGATTTTATCATCTACCAAGTGATGAAGTTTTAATATATATATATAACCAACCATTACCTTTTGACGGAATAATTTCCCCGTACGACCGTCAGTAAGCCGCTCTTCGCCTGTAGGAGAATACTTTGTTCCATGAAGCAACTCACGTACATCTTCCTCTTTTGCTCCATCAAAAACAGGTGTCGCCATATGCCTACCAACTGCTTTCGCAGCCATCCCCAAATTAGTCTCTAAAATCTGTCCTACATTCATCCGAGACGGGACACCTAGAGGATTTAGTATAATTTCAACAGTAGTTCCATCCTCCATATACGGCATGTCTTCTTCAGGTACAATATTCGAAACAACACCCTTATTCCCATGCCGGCCGGCCATCTTATCACCAACCTGCAACTTACGCTTCATAGCCAAAAATACTTTTACCAATTTAAGCACACCAGGCGCTAAATCATCCCCCTTTTGTAGTTGCTCAGCCTTATCCTTCAGCTGAGCCTTTAGAGCAGCCACACGCTTTTTACTACCTTCCTCCAATCCCTGAAGCTCTTTCAAGTCAACACTCTTAACAGGAAGCTGCGCCAGATCCTTAATACTTAAATTCTCAAGCAAAACACCATCAAGAACCTCACCCTTCTTAAATTCCCGCCGTCCCACTTTTAACGACTTACTTATTATCCCTCCAGACAAAAGAGAGCGCATTCGTTTCGCTGTTTCACTTTTAATAATCTCAATTTCATCCTCAAAGTCTTTTAGAACCCGAGCAGACTCCTCCTCTTCAATCAGAATAGCTCGAGAGTCTTTATCCATGCCTTTTCGAGAAAAAACCTTTACATCAATCACAGTTCCACGGATACCCGGCGGAACCCTCAAAGAAGTATCGCGGACATCTCCTGCCTTTTCTCCAAAAATTGCCTTAAGAAGCTTTTCCTCAGGGCTCAACTGAGTTTCACCCTTTGGTGTAATTTTACCCACTAGAATATCGCCCGGTTTAATCGATGCTCCCACGCGAATAATCCCACTTTCATCAAGGTCTTTGAGCGCGTCCTCTCCAACATTTGATATATCTCTAGTGATTTCCTCCCTACCCTGCTTAGTATCTCGCGCCTCAACAGTATACTCTTCAATATGAATAGATGTATAAACATCCTCTTTAACGAGCTTTTCACTTACAATTATCGCATCCTCAAAGTTGTAACCATCCCAAGGCATAAACGCAACCAACACATTACGTCCCAAAGCAAGCTCCCCCAACTCAGTAGATGGGCCGTCAGCTATCACCTCACCTTTTTTAATTTTTTGCCCAGATGACACCAGAGGCTTTTGATTGACACAGGTATTCTGGTTCGACCTTTGAAATTTAGCCAAGGTGTAGATACTAACTGCCGAATCTAGATAATCTCCACCTTCTATTTTTTCATTAGATGTTTTCTTAACATTATTTCGAACAACAATCCGCGTTGAGTCAGCACTAATAACTTCTCCAGCATTTTCTGCAACAATAACAGCCCCAGAATCCCTTGCTACAATTGCCTCCATACCCGTCCCAACAAAAGGAGCTTTCGGTTGAACCAATGGAACTGCTTGCCGTTGCATATTAGAACCCATTAACGCCCGATTCGCATCGTCGTTCTCTAAAAAAGGAATTAATGAAGCAGCAACACTAATAAGCTGCTTTGGCGAAATATCCATGTAGTTAACTTTATTACTTGGAGACAAAATAAAATCACCTCCCTGACGC
>DQKQ01000063.1 GCA_015660615.1 Flavobacteriales bacterium | reverse complement strand
GGATGATGGTTCTTGTGTTCCTGTAATTAATGGATGTACAGATGTAAATGCTGCAAATTTTGATGAAACAGCAAATACAGATGATGGTTCTTGTATCTTATTAGGTTGCACATATGCTGCTGCTGATAACTACGATTCAAATGCAAATGATGATGATGGTTCTTGTACGTTCACTACTGGTTCAGGTTGCGTCGGTGACCTAGATGATGACGGTGCTGTAGGTACTACTGACCTTTTAGCATTCTTATCGGTATTCGGTTCTACTTGTAACTAGAGACCTAGCTTTGTTTTATAAGAAAGGCCACCCAACTGGGTGGCCTTTTTTATTTTTTGTCTTTGGCAAGGATTTTGCTTTTAGTAACGTGAAATATTTTGTATCTTTATGCTCCACTAAATATGAGCTATAACTAACTTTATTATGAAAAGACTTTTTTCAACATTTATTCTAGCCTTTGGGCTATTTGCATTTGTATCTGCTCAAGAGGTAGCAAATGGTCCTTCAATTTCTTTGGATAAGACTACTCACGACTACGGAACCATTACTCAAGGTGGAAACGGAGCCTGTGAGTTTACTGTTACAAATACGGGTTCTGAGCCATTAATTATTTCTAGATGTAAAGGATCTTGTGGTTGCACTGTTCCTAAGTGCGAGAAAGATCCTATTATGCCAGGATCTACTTCTGCTATTAGTGTTAAGTATGACACTAAACGAATAGGGCCTATCAATAAATCTGTTACAATTACTTCAAATGCAACTAATGAACCTACAAAGGTTATTCGCATTAAAGGACGTGTAGAAGCAGCAGACCTTGGAACACCAAGTGGTATCCCAGTAAAGCAACCAGCTACTGGTGCACCGACAAATAACTAATTAGAATATCAAAAAGTTTAGAAATTGATATTTCAAAGCCGCCCATTTAGGCGGCTTTGTTGTTTCATGAAGTATTTTTGCACTTATGGAAATTCCTACTCAATACAATCCTCACAAGACAGAGGATAAGTGGTATAGTTACTGGATTGAAAACGGATATTTTAAATCCACTCCAGACGAGAGAGAACCTTACACAATTGTGATACCTCCTCCAAATGTTACTGGAGTACTTCATATGGGGCATATGCTCAATAATACCATACAAGATGTTCTTGTGAGAAGGGCGAGAATGCTTGGCAAAAATGCTTGTTGGGTGCCTGGAACTGACCATGCTTCTATTGCTACTGAAGCAAAGGTTGTTCATAAACTACGTGAATCTGGAATTAAGAAGAGCGATCTAAGTCGTGATGAATTTTTAGGTCATGCTTGGGATTGGACTCATAAGCACGGAGGCATTATTCTTGATCAGCTTAAGAAATTAGGTGCTAGTTGTGATTGGGATAGGACAAGATTTACTATGGATGAGGGGTATTATGAGGGGGTGATAGATACTTTCATCCATTTTTACAACGAAGGCTTTATTTATAGAGGAGTTAGAATGGTGAATTGGGATCCAGTAGCACTAACAGCTTTAAGTGATGAGGAAGTAATTCACAAGGAGGAGAATGGTCATCTGTACTATGTAAGATATAAGATTGTAGGGACAGAAGATGAGTGGATTACCATTGCTACTACTAGACCTGAAACAATTTTAGGAGATACTGCTATATGTGTGCACCCTGATGATGATAGGTATACACACCTACATGGAAAAAAGGCGATAGTACCGATTTGTGATAGAGAAGTTCCAATAATTCAGGATGATTATATTGATTTGGAGTTTGGTACAGGATGTTTGAAAGTAACTCCTGCGCATGATATTAATGATTATGAATTAGGGATCAAGCATAATCTTGAGGTAATTGATACAATTGCAGCTGATGGTACTATGAGTGCTGAATCTGGAAAGTATGAAGGGATGGATAGATTTGTTGTAAGGAAACAGATTGTTAAGGATTTGAATGAAATAGGGGGAATTGTAAAGGTTGAGGACTACACAAATAAAGTTGGAAGAAGCGAGAGGACGGATGCTATTATTGAGCCTAGGTTGTCACTCCAGTGGTTTATGGCAATGGAAAAGCTTGCCAAACCGGCTTTAGAGCATGTTATGGATGATACCATAAAGTTTCATCCAGCAAAGTTTAAGAATAGCTATCGTCATTGGATGGAGAACATCAAAGACTGGTGTATTAGCAGGCAACTTTGGTGGGGACATAGGATACCGGCATGGTATTTCGGCGAAGGAGAAAATGATTTTGTGGTCGCTAAGACCCTAGAGGAGGCTATAGAAATAGCTACTCAAAAAGCTGGAAGAAGTATCACAAGTGAGGAATTAAAGCAAGATGAGGACGTGATGGACACTTGGTTTAGTTCATGGATTTGGCCTATACAAGTCTTCGATGGATTACATAGCGAAGAAGAAGTAAAATATTACTACCCTACAAATGATCTCGTTACTGCCCCAGAAATAATGTTCTTCTGGGTGGCAAGGATGATAATGAGTGGCTATCACTACAGGAACCTTCCGCCTTTTGAGAATGTTTATTTTACTGGCATTGTTAGAGATGAAAAGGGTAGAAAGATGTCAAAGAGTCTAGGTAATAGCCCAGACCCAATAGAATTGATGG
>DQKQ01000041.1 GCA_015660615.1 Flavobacteriales bacterium | reverse complement strand
TTGTTCAAGATGATGGTGAGATTATAGCTGACGGAACTACGGGGAGTTTAGATCTATGCGTGGGTAACGGTTGCTATACTTTCGCAATGAATGATAGTTATGGGGACGGGTGGAATGGAGCTGTCTATACAATCACAAGTACAGTATCTGGTGAAGTCATTGATTCCGGAGATCTTGATACAGCAGCCAGCGGTGACGGGTCAAGTTATGGTGAAAACATCTTCTGTATTGACGGTGGTGAACCAGACGTGCCTGGATGTACAGACTATACAGCTTGTAACTACGACTCAACAGCTACTTTAGATGATGGAAGTTGCGAATACGAAAGTTGTGCTTGTCCCAACGATGTAAATGGCGATGGATCGATAACTGTGGCTGACCTTCTTATTGTTCTCAGTGAGTTTGGGTGTACTTCAGACTGTACGGCAGATGTTGATGGAGATGGCTCTGTGACAGTAGCCGATGTGCTTTTAATACTAAGTGCGTTTGGAAGCCTATGTTAATCCATTTTTAATGACTCGATTTCTTTTATTTCTTTTATTAATAGTTGTATCGCTAAGCTCACAAGCTCAGCTATCACCTACAATAACTTCGTGGGTTATTAATACTGATAATTCAACTGGATACTTCGGGGAGCTCTCGAATGTTCAGTCTGTGGATTATACATCAAATTTTGCCTTTATTTCATGTACATGTATCCCAGGGTACGATATAGGCCCATGGGCAGGAAACCCTAATACCCCAGCCAATCAAGATTTCTGTTTTCGAATAACGTTTAATCCCCAAGAGAATACAGGAACATTAACAAATACACCTTTGGGACATATCGGGGTTTGGCGTAATGGTGTATCAATATTTAATGCAAAAGATGCTAACTCATATAACAATCAAGGAGTATGGTTTCAAGACGCTTACGTGTTTGAAGGGGGATCGTTTGACGCTTGTTTAGGTCATCCTGCTGGAAATGGAGAATATCACCACCATGTAAATCCGACGTGTTTGTACAACGATTCTGATGAAGCAAACCACTCCCCCATTGTCGGTTACGCCTTTGACGGATACCCTATTTATGGAGCTTATGGCTACTCAAACCCATTAAACCCTAATTCTGCTGTTGCTAGAATGCAGAGCGGGCAACAGCTTAGGAATATAAGTTCTAGACATACACTAGCAGACGGCACCAATTTACCTACTTATCAATACGGGCCAGCTGTTAATTCTCAATATCCCATAGGTAGTTTTATAGAGGATTATGAGTATCTAGAAGGGTCCGGAGACTTAGATGAACACAATGGACGGTTCTGTATTACACCTGATTATCCAGAAGGAATTTACTCTTACTTCATAACTATTGATGACTATCTCGATCCTGTTTATCCCTATATCATAGGCCCCACTTACTTCGGAACTGTTACAGCAGGAAATACAGGACCCCAATCTGGTCATAATACAATTCCAAATAATGCAACCAATTATGACCCAGAAACAGATGTCTGTACTGGAGATATTAATGGAGATGGAGCTCTTACAATCACCGATCTCTTATTAATATTAAGCGATTTCGGATGTACTTCATCTTGTAGCGGAGATGTTGACGGGGATGGAATGGTAACCGTTTATGATGCCCTGAGTTTCTTAAGCTTATTCGGTAGTCTTTGCTAAACGAGTGGGTTCAAATTACCCTATCTTATCGGGGTTCTTTTCTCTGATGTGTTGAGCTATAGGGATTGGAGTCCCATCATCGTCTAGTCTAACAAAAATGAGGCGTGTAGTACACACATCCGCCTCCTCGTGACTATAAACATTGAACTTCCTAGCATTCACTTGTACAGTAATACTCTTGTTCCCAATACTCACAATCTCTCCATAAATTTTTATGAGATTATTTTCCTTAACGGGCGATGTGAAAAGAACTTCCTCCATCTTAAGAGTCACCATATTGGGGCAGTGACAAACTTCATTTACAAATGCTACGGCAGACTCATCTACCCAGCTCAGCATAGTTCCTCCAAATAGATTATTATGTACCCCTAAATCGTGTTTTTTACAAACCTTTGTAGCAAGTAATTTCATGTCTTAATGATTAATCTTTGTACGCCCATTGTTTTTTATTGGAAGCATCATCTGATAGGCCAAATCATCTGACTTACGATCATCGGTAACATCCAAGCCATAAACAATCTTATCTACATCCCCATATTCGAACGTACCGAAAATACGGTCCCATATAGAAAAGATATTCCCGAAATTCCTGTCCGTCCATGGCTCCTCGAAGTGGTGATGAAATTTGTGAGTGTTGGGAGAAATGATCACCCAGCTTATTGCCTTATCTACGGCTAAGGGCAGTCGGATGTTTGAATGATTGAAGTATGTGAAGGCTATTGTGAGGATTCTGTAAAACAAATAAAATGCCAGTGGTGCTCCCATAATAAAAACCGCAAGAACAGCAAAACTCTCCCTTGTTATAAAATCAAATGGATGTAGTCTCGTTCCGGTTGTAGCATCCACACGAGTATCGCTGTGGTGAACCAAATGAATCCTCCACAAAGGCTTCACTCTGTGAACTGTAAAATGAGCCAAGTATTGTGAAATTAAATCAAAGGCCATTACCGTCACTAGGAGTTCTACCCACAATGACCATTCAACTTGATTTAACAGCCCCCACCCAGTAGCGTCAATCCAGGTAAACAACCCAAGCGTAAGCAATCCAAATATCGCATTTATGATAATTAGAGTTGCCAGAAAAACCAAATTCGTTCTCGTGTGCGCCCAACTTGTATACCCTCCCTTAAATAGTGGTCTTATCATTTCTATTCCAAGAGCTGCAGATAAGCATATAAAAATCCAAACCAATTTATGCCAAGACTGTAATCCCTCAAAAAACACGATCATATTTTCCATGACTCGAAATTTACAATGAATTAAATTGTAATTTAGTCTCTATGAAAATATTAGTATCGTACATTTTTAATCTGCTTTGCGTTTGTAGCTTAATAGCACAACCCACAATAAGTTGGATAAACCCCATCGAAGTTGCGGCTGAAGAATTTGGAAATAAATGCACACGTATCGGTCTTAATGCTTCAGGCAATCCAATCGTTCTTCATGGGAAATCTGGTAACAACGCGGGGCTCTACCTATCAATTATGACTGATGGTGAGTTCGGCAACCCTATTCTTGTAACCCCAGAAACAAATATCTATCTGTCTGAATCCGAAGGGCCACGAATGGCCGTTTCAGGAGACCGGGTTGCTGTTAGTTATCAAATTTCCGGGGAGTGGGCCAGTGGCGCTTATGTCGTTCTTTCTGATGACGGAGGATTGACTTGGGGAACTCCATACCCTCTTGCTCCGAATGCGACACAAGACCATTTCGATCCTGTCGTGGCCTTTGACGGGAATAACAACCCTTGGGTAGGGCTCAAATGGGGAACGAATCCAACTTTTGAAGGAATACACCTTTTCAATAATGAAACAGACTCATTCGACCCGGCAATAAATGGAGGAATTGCTACAGCAGGCCTTGCCGTGTGCGAATGTTGCCCTTCAAATACATTTTTTCAGGACGGTGTTTATTACAATGTCGTGAGAAATAATTTTAACAATACAAGAGACTTTTGGCTAACCGCTTCACAAGATGGATCCACTTGGACGGATGCAATTGATATTGACCCCACTGACTGGAATATTTCAAGCTGTCCTGCTTCTGGTGCATCATCAACCATTATGGACGACGGAACTCTTGTTAGTTGTTTTATGTCTGCGGTAGATGGAAGTAGAGTATACTGGTCCACTGTAGATATCGCCACTTTAACTTTCCAAGAATCAAGTAGAATTGATCCTTTAAACAATTCAACCGAAAATCATCCCTCGATATCTTCAAATGGAGACTGGTTGGTGACCTCGTGGGAAAGAAATTCTGGAGGTTACGAGATCATGGTTGCAGTCTCAGATGCTGGTGCAGACGAACTCGAAAATTCGGTCGTAAATGTCACCGCTGATTTAAGTGGTCACAAACGCAATCCCGCTGTGATTTTTGATGGTGAGTTTATTCACCTGGTTTATAAAAACACTACTGAGGGAATTGTTAACTATATGAAGGGGGAAATCTCTGGCACTTCTAAAGTTGAGGGAGTAGAGCTTGATGATAGTCCATGGGCAATTTCTAT
>DQKQ01000026.1 GCA_015660615.1 Flavobacteriales bacterium | reverse complement strand
GCACTTTCAATAGCCAGTAAACGCTCTTCAGTAGCCACATAAATCTGACCACGCCACAATTTAAGTGCTGGATTGAGTGCTCTGTTTACCATGTAAGCATCTATTTCTTCTTCTCTTGTTATGATCTTATCAGTATTAGAAAGTAATGAATCATGCCACTGCATAGTTTCTATGACCAGTTGCTTTTTCAGTTCCTCTACAGTTTTTTCAATGGCTTCATAGGATACTACCCAAGTACCATCCACCAGGCCTTTAGATTCTGCTCCTTGTGTGTAAAGTTTGCTGTTTATTTTCTCCACCCTCATTGGATATATCTTCAAATACTCCAATAGTTCGGGAAAACGAAATGCCGAAGCACCATACTTCCTATTGTCGTGTGTAAATGATCTGGCCCTGTTAAAGGTGCCGTGAGTTTCGCTGTACCACATTATTATCTTCCTCTTGCGTGTTTAAATGTTTCTTCTGCTATTGCCAAGTATAGGTAGTTCCCGGCCGACATATTATTAATGGATCTGTTCCATCTGAGCTTAAATCCATTTGATAGAAAATCTATATCCGGGTTAGGGAACTCGGTCGAAATAGTATCCAGATAAAGTTCCGCGGCTAGTGTGTTGCCCAAATCCCTAGCATTGTCATACACTGCCCAATTTGAAGCTGCTAGATCAGTAAGTTTAATAAATATATAAGCAGGCTTAAACGGAAGGGTCACGAATGGTCCGTCAGTAGACCCGTTCCCCGCGTATACCCCCGACTGTACCATGTCAGTGTTGGTGAAGCAGTAAGCTATATACTCATCACCCGCCCCGGGATAAAGACCCTGATCGTAAGTGAATACAGAACTTCCTGGACTAATTTGACAAAATGGATTAGTTAAAAAGTCGTAAGCATCAGATGAATTTAGTTTTAGCCTTCCCAATCCCGTTGATTGCTCGTAGTGCAAATCCCATTCAGATGAGGCATTCACTCTATTCTTAACTATTATAATGGATGGAATCTTCCCTAATCCATGACCAATAGTGGCATTTCCAGACGCTGCCGCCGTGGCGAACTCAACAATACTGAACCCCATATCTTGATTGGCCGATACCATTGAAGGTAAGCTGCCATCGTTGTTGGCTACTGCTGGCCCACCGGCCTTGAAATTCCAAGATACAAATTTGTAGTTTTGGCGGTTGTTACTGAGTGACGTTTGCTTGACTGTAAATCCGTCAGGGTTGAAAATTACTGCGTCCCCAGTTGCTGTGTTGTCCGTCTCAGCGGAAGACGAATTAGACCATAAGGCAAAATCCCCACCTCGTAAAGTGTCCACCAATACATGGTTATCGTTGTAGTCGCGAACCTTCAACCAAGTAAAATCTGGAGCGAACCCAGTAATTATTGACTGATCGCCATCAATGGAATTCCCCGTATACGTCACAGCCTTGAAGTTATCTTTAGGATTCACCGTGACCTCTGGGAGGTTGTCTGTGCACACAGGTAGATATTTTTCTGTTGCGCCATCATCGCCTATAGTCACTTGGTAATCAGAGCCTTCTGAATAGGGCTCAAAAGCAAATCTCAACAAACCAAATGGATGTTTCCATTGACTCGGAGTGGTGCTATATCCCAATACTCCATTCTTTGATATGTGAACTATCTGAGCATCTACATCAACATCAAAATCTATATAATCACCGGTTGTGTATTGTAGTGTTGATCCAACGGTCACCGAAGGACTAAGCCCATCCCAAAACTTCACCGTTCCAGTTTCACCTAAGAGAAAAATCCCAGCATCCTGGCCCCGTTGGCTCCAATCACTAGATATTAGTCCACAACCTGAATAACCGTATGAAACGTTACTGGCAGCATCCATATAGAACCGTCTGTGCCAGCAGCCGGAATTGAACCCAATAGTTTCTATGTAAGTCCCTTGGCCTGCTTCGTTTTGGGCGGAACCCTGCCATACAGTTCTATTCCCATTACTCAAAGCCCAATTCGTACTGCCCATATAGTTGTAAGGAATAAAAGTAGAGTGATTATTAGTCGGACTGTCAGCCACGATGCTGTCTGGAGTGATTCCAGTTGTCGTGAAGTCATTGCTGTTCTCTGATTGGTCTGTGCCAATCTCACCAGCCTTGAAGGGTAGATAGAACCCGTTGGTCCCGTAGTCGCCTTCGTAGGGTATTGGGTTATAGTGACCGACAGCATTTTCTAATGCAAAGTGTTCGCACCCTAGTGCTTGCCCATCTATCCAATGCATTTCTGCTAAATAAAAATCTTTCACTGTTGCAATAGTATCTAAGGCCAACGCACTACCTATAGTCATCATAACGTTGTTTGTATTAAAAGCGGTATCTACATTTAACCAACCCGTGCCGGTTGTATTAAATATGCTGGGTTCTACTATCCCATTAACGTAAGTTGTAACTATTCCCTTATCATATGAAATTACAAAATGTTGCCACGCGCTGTAATCACGATAAGTAGGAGCATGGTTCCAAAAACCATTTCCCGGCCCAGCCCTGTAGGTATTTACATTCAAAGTCGCACCGGTATTCATTATCTGATAGTAAATAAAGTTTGTTGATGTATCGCCCGCACTAAGGATTCTTGTATTATCAGTCGCACCGCTGTCAGATACTCCACAATTCTTTAACCAAAAAGAAAGAGTGGCAACTTGTTTATCACCATCAACAGATGGAATAAATTCTAATTTTGAGAACTTATCAAATAGACACGACTGCTCTATCTTATAATCCGGTTCGGGTATAACATTTCTTAAATGTCTAAGCATCGTACCAAAGGCCAGTGTTAGAATAATATACTTTGTGAATATTTTTTCCAAGTGATGTATCAGGAACATTTATTAGAGGATCAAAACTAGCCCCCGGCGCCGGCGATACGATCAAAGTAAATATTACCCCCGCTGGATATATAATCGTCATATACATTCCGTCAACT
>DQKQ01000227.1 GCA_015660615.1 Flavobacteriales bacterium | reverse complement strand
TTCAGGAGGGGATTCAAGGTGAAATGATTTGGTCTTGGGGTAAAACTCACTATCTCAAGGTGTTAGATGAGGTGAGACGACTTATCCAACAAGGCGACGTGTACGAACTTAACCTTTGCATGCCCCTCAAAGGCCAAGCCGCTTCAAATACGAGCTGGCCACTTTTCAGTAGACTACAAAGCCTAACCCAAGCCCCCTTCAGCGCATACTTGCAATGCGGGGCATATCGAATTATGAGCGGAAGCCCGGAGCGGTTTTTAAAGAAAGAAGCAGGGCGACTCATCTCTCAACCCATAAAAGGGACAGTCCGTAGAGGTGGCTCACCAGAAGAAGATAAAGCCCTTGCCCACGCTCTTCAGAGTAGTGAAAAGGAACGAGCCGAAAACGTGATGATTGTCGATCTCGTTCGAAACGACCTCAGTCGTGTCGCTGAAAAGGCGACTGTAGAAGTTACGGATCTTTGCAGCATTTATTCTTTAGAGACTGTACATCAAATGGTTTCCACCATAGAATGCAGCATATCCCCAGAAAAAGGACTTTCTGACATCCTTCGTGCCACCTTTCCCATGGGATCTATGACGGGTGCACCAAAAATCTCCGCCATGAAACACATAGACAGGCTTGAATTAGAAGGACGTGGCGCTTATTCCGGATCCTTAGGCTACATCTCTCCCACTGGCGACTTCGATCTTAACGTACTAATACGATCACTTTTCCATAACTCTATTTCGAAGGTTTTGATGTCTAATGTCGGAGGAGCTATCACTTCCTTGAGCGATCCCGAACAAGAATACCAAGAGTGCCATCTAAAAGCCGATGCGATCTTTAAAACTGTAATTTATTAATTCCTCATCGCTTTGTATATTCGACCTAATTTGAAGATACAATATGAACCTACAAAATCACTATAAAACACGATTTCAAAATGACCTCTCTGGATGCGGGGTTACAGGTGGTGAGCTTGTAATTGTGGCGTGTAGTGGAGGTGTGGATTCGATGTGCCTCGTGAATGCGATGTTGAAGATTGGGGCTAAATTTGAAGTGGCGCATGTAAATTTCAAGTTACGGGGCGAGGATAGTGAGGCAGATTCAGCGAGCGTCATTGCATGGTGTGATGAAAATGGGGTGGTGTGTCACGTGAGGCATCTTCCCGCCGATGAGGAGGCGGAGCAAAAGGGGAATGGAATTCAAGAGGCGGCGAGGCGGTTGAGGTATGCTTGGTTTGAGCAATTGAGGGAGGAACGGGGGGGGAGCTTTATTGCAGTTGCGCATCATTTAAAAGACCAAACCGAAACCTTGCTCATCAACCTTCTCAGAGGCGTTTCCCCATCATCATTAGGGGCAATGGCACCAAGAAACGTAAATACTGTAAGACCTTTTCTTAGTTGGAGTCAAGAAGAAATTGAAGAATGGGTAAAGCTTGATAAAGTTCCTTTTAGAGAGGATTTATCTAACAAAAGCAATAAATATTTGAGAAACCGCATTCGAAACGAAGTCCTACCGTTATTAGAATCTATACGCCCTGGTGCAATTTCTCACCTCGCAGAATGGACAAACCGATTGCGATCTCAAGCTGTCGCAGTAGAAATATCCATGAGCGATGCATCTAGAGATATCGTTAAATATTACGACTTTTCTTCAAACACTTCTTCAAACGAGAGAGCCAACGAAATTTGTCGAATAGACTTGAAATTACTAGGAGAGTCTGCTTGGGGAGATCGCGTTTTGGATAAACTATTAGCCGAAAGGAAATGGCCCTTAGGATCACGAGAACAAGCATACTTGCTCAAACGGGCATCCATCGGAGCTGAAGTAGTTTTTGAAGACGACTCATTAGTTCGAGAGCGCGAATACATGATTTTAAGAAAATTAGAAGCAGAAAACGCAGTTAATGAATCCTATTCTGCCTGTACTATCAATACCGAAAATGGGACATTCAAAAATCTTTCATGGGCTTGTGAAATCGAAGATTTAGAGATGTCTCCTCCACAATCTCCTGAAATTCTATGGCTCGATTTTCACGCTATTGAACACCCACTTCTATGGCGTACATGGGCAAACGGAGATAAACTTGATCCAAGCGGAATGGAAGGGAGCGTAAATATTAGCGACCTATTAACTCAATGGAAAGTGCCTCATCTTTCGAGATCCACAGCTCGGGTACTGCAAGATGCAAAAGGGAATATCTTGTGGGTTTTCGTCTCGGGAGAAGATGGAGTTTGGTCTAGAATTTCCAGGAAAGCAACCATTACTAAATCCACAAAACGATTAATTTTAGAGGTGAAAGTCTGAACCGTCTCCGACCTAAGTTTAAAGGCTATTTACCTAAAAAATATTAAACGATATCACAAGCTCGTCGTACGAACTATCTTTGCCCCCAGAAAAATATCTACTATGACACGTGTTATAACCGCCTTTATTTCGGTTTTCATCCTCGCAACTGCCAGCATTTATGATGTATCAGCTCAAATGGAGGATCCCATTTCATGGGAAATAAATCTCTATGAAGGTGCGAATGAAGGAGAGGTTGAAGTAGTATATCACGCTTCACTTGATGCCTGTTGGCATATTTATTCGCAATTCTTAGATACGGATGATGGTCCAATTGCTACAAGTTTTTATACAGATTCAGCCGAAGTTATTGAAGGGGTAGAGGAATGTACACCTCATATTGAGTACGACCCTAACTTCTTGATGGACCTTAAGTTCTTTGAGGAAGAAGTC
>DQKQ01000042.1 GCA_015660615.1 Flavobacteriales bacterium | reverse complement strand
GTAGCTCACAATTAGCAGTGAGTGTCTATATCGCGTCTATGAGGGAACAAATAGAACAAGAGCTGGAAGCCAAATATCTAAAACGAATCGACTATCTGGTGGGTGCTAACAATGAGCTCATGCGTGAACTTGAGGTATGTGAGGGTGAAATTATTACTGTTGAAAAAGAGACAGGGTCTATTGATCCTTCGGTATCTGAGGAATTCCGAACTAAGGGCGGCGCGATGAGTGGCGTTGCTGGTAGTGTTGCGAAAAGCGCTGCTAAGAAAAAGCGTGAATCTTAAAAAAAGCGGTGAAGGTTTGGGTAATAAGAAACTGTATGCTATGGGGTTCGATGGCGCGTGTATAGGTACGCTGAGAAAGCTGACTGCTGAACAAGTAAATGAAATGGTGGAGATACTAACCGAATTACGGAATAGAGAAAAGAGAGAGTATTGAACTGATGTATAACGCTGACATTCATGGATATAATACCGATTATCCACATGACTTAGGAGTGGTTCTTGGTAATGGGCCTAGTAGAGATAGAGACAGGAAACACTATGATGGTGCGTTGACTTATGGCTGTAATACTATACACAAAGAGATGACTGTGAATGTACTGGTGTGTATGGATGCGTGGTATCAGTTTGAAGTGATAGCGTCAGGGTATCCAGCAGAGCATGAGTGTTTGTTCGGTGGCTGGAATCCGATGCCTATTGAAATTCCACCAGACTCTTTGAATCCTTCCCACTATGACCTTTATGAATACAATCCAGAAGACCGAAAGAGAGCAGACAGCTGGTATTATTACGCCACCAGTGCTGAAGATTATGAACGAGCAGTAAAAGAGAATTATACAATGCCCTACTGGAAACCCGATTGTGGCTATGTCTGTTGGGCGACTGAGGGTTACATAATAAAAGAAGTTGATTATGGAGTGTTGCCAATTGGAGATTTAAGACCACCCTCTGGAGCTTACGCATTACAAGAGGCGTTGAGAGGTGGACATGATAGGGTTGAGGTATTCGGATTTGATTCAATAGCTGGTGTATTTTCTACCACTAGTCAGATAACCTACAATAAACATGATATTGATGATAAGAAAATGATAGATGATCGTCTAGATAAATGGATGACTTTCTACAAGACTGTTACAGAACATTATAATAAGATTGAAATAATATGGCATACGAAAAAGGATTGATATTAATTCCAACCAGATTCGATAGTCATCGTCTGCCTGGAAAAGCTCTCAAGAAGATAGCTGGTAAGACTATGATTCGTAGAACGTATGAGCGATCTGTGCTTTCTGGTATGAATGCTATGGTGGTGACTGATGATAAGAGAATAGTTGATGAATGTTTTAGATATGACATTCCAGTAGACATAGTTACAGAACCTTGTAAAACTGGAACAGACCGCGTCGCAAGATGTGCTGAGAAAAACACTAAGGCAGATTGGATTATCAATGTACAAGGTGATGAACCTTTCGCTAATCCAGATGATATATTAAAGGTGGCTCATCAGATGGAAACTGGTAACCCCCATGAAGTGGTCAATGGTATGTCACCTATCACAAATCCAGCTGACTTTCATGATGAGACTATTCCAAAGGTAATTGCTTGGGATGGTCTTTTGAAGTACATGAGTAGAGCACCTGTGCCGTATCCGTATGGCCCCACTAAAGAAATGTGGAATAGAAATGCAATGCAACAAGTATGTATCTATGGATTCTTTAGACATCACCTTGAAAAATTTATGAATCAGAATGTTAAAACTAAGTTTGAAGAGTCTGAGGATATTGAAATATTAAGATTCATTGAAATGGGTATACCAGTAAGAATGTTAGAACTTGAGGGGAGTCCAATTCATGTGGATACACCAGAGGACTTGGAACGTGCACAACATATAGCAAAAGATTTTAAGGAATAATATGACACAAAAATACGATAGATTTAATTTAGAAGCAGAAATCATGAGCGTCTGGAATACGAAAGACGACTTGGAATCAATAACAAGTCGTATGATGGATGACCCTGACGGCCCACTAACAGAAGATGAACTTACAAATGTTCTGATTGGGTTGAGTGAATTACATGATATTAGATGTAAGAAATTGTTTAAGGTATTTGAAACGATGGTTAAGGAAAGAAGATTTACTGGAATGGAAGAACTGACTCCAGGCGTCGGCCTATGAGAACAAACGCATGGCGTAGACAACAAGAAGAGAAGAAGAAACGAAAAGTCGTTAAGGATTATGATAAATGGTGGTGGCAAGATGAGACGCCCCGAATGATAGGTATAAAATCACACACACCAGCATTGTGTAGTTGTCATATGTGTGGCAATCCTCGTAAGTACTGGAAAGAGAAAACGATACAAGAAAAAAGAGAACAACTAAAATGGGAATAGATTTTATTTCTTTGTTTATTTGGAAATATGGCCTCCATATAATTTTAATTTGGGTAACGATTGATAACAGTTGTCGAGCTGAATGGGGAAGACTATGTATGTAAAATTGGAAAAACTATTATGAAAGCAAAACTTGAATTTAATTTACCTGAAGACCAAGAACAATTTAATGTAGCAGTAAAGGCAATGGATTGGGCTCTTCTGGCTTGGGATATAGATCAATCATTACGAACATTATTGAAACATCATCCCGATAAAACACGCGAACAAGCATTAGAACATATCAAAGAAGAACTTCACGATATAATGGAAGAAAGGGGATTACAATTCCCAGCATAAGGTTTGGGGGCTCCGCACAGGAGTTGCGGCTCCTGGCCCTCAATTAAACTCCACAAGATTATGAAAGAAACCCATGCCTAAAAGTAAAAATAATAGAAAAGGAAAATCTAGAAATGATAGACGGCCTGTGAGGCGTTCTGGTATGTCATCTAACGCGCTCTCTGCAGATCCATCAACTGGTTCTCCCCCTCCAGAAAAACCAAACAGGCAATGTAAATATCTTGATAGGGTAGCTACTGTACCGAATATGTTTACGCCAGATGAGTGTGCAGACATTATCAATAATGGTTTGAATAATTGGACTGAAAAGGAATCAATGATTCAAAGAGATGCTGATGGAAAGATAGAACAAAATTTTATAGAAGACCTTGATTATCGTAATACTACTTTGTTCATTCCACCCGCACCAGAAAAGGAATTGTTTGATAAGATACTTGGAAGTATTTTGTCGTTTAATAATTCAGAAGATGGGTATGGATTTGATATCGCTGGCCTGGCTGAACCACCAAACATGATGAGGTATCAAGCTCCAGATATTCATCCAAAAGGTAAGCCCGGCAAATATGATTGGCATATGGATGTTGGGCCTGGGCCTGTTCCGTCTATGAGAAAACTTAGTTATAGCATTCTTCTCAACGCAGGAGAATATGAAGGTGGAGAGTTGGCATTTCATATTGGAAGAAGCGAAGACCCACATCCAGGCCAAACTGAGAAAGAAAATCGTGGTTCTATGGTTATATTTCCCTCATATCTTGTTCACCAAGTTCTCCCAATGACTAGAGGCACGAGATATGCGATGGTTGGATGGGTGCATGGCAATTCGTTCAGATAGATAAATACTAATATGGATAATAATGGAATGAGCTATGATGGTCTGATACTGAAATTAAAATCTATGAAAGCTCAAATAGAACATCACAAGGAACTTACAAAAGAACTTCATCTTCTTGATGCACAATATTGGTATATCTGTTCTCAAGATAGAAAGGGGTTACTTCCAGATTTGGGGTTTGCTAAAAGCAAAGAAAAGACTTGACATTGTGAGCCAGCTTTGGTATAATATAGGTAAAGAGTTAGAAACTTCCATTGAGAATATCCTATGAAAATCAAAATCCACGCTAGAAATATTGACACCAAATTACGAGTTGCACTCTACGCCATGACTGAGTTTGCGTTGGCAAGACTTATCCCTTCCAGACGATTAAGAAATAATCTTTCAATCAACATTCATCTCAAACACCATGCCCATGGCGGTGAGGCGATGATGTCTGAAACTACAAATCCAAAAAGACCTAGAGAATTTAAAGTTATCGTAGACCCCCATCAGGCTGAGATAGATAACTACAATAGAACACGAACTGATACCGAATGGGG
>DQKQ01000150.1 GCA_015660615.1 Flavobacteriales bacterium | reverse complement strand
CTTCTCAGCGAACATCGTTGTGGAACCGAAAAAGAGGGGCCCGTAAATTTCGTAATGCTTCCATCCTTGTGCGTCGATGGATTTTCGGGCACGGATTCTTTTGGCATTATCCCATGCAAAAATCAAAGCAGAGATAATAACACCAACGAGAACTGCTAAAGCTAGGTTGTGAAGGAACGCTGTTACTAGTGTGACCAGAACCATAACTAATACATCACTTGAGGGCATACGCCTAAATGTCTTGAAAGATGCCCACTCAAATGTTCCAATTGCAACCATGAGCATCAGTCCTGTGAGAGCCGCCATAGGAAGCTGCGCGATAACTCCAGATCCGAATAGTATAAAGACTAGTAGCATTACTGCTGCTACAATTCCCGAGATGCGCGTTCGTGCTCCAGAAGAGACGTTGATCAGAGATTGGCCTATCATAGCGCATCCACCCATTCCGCTGAACATTCCGCTAAGGATGTTCGCTGAACCTTGAGCCACACATTCGCGGTTACCACTGCCCCTCGTTCCGGTAAGTTCATCCACGATATTGAGCGTTAAGAGGCTCTCAATGAGTCCAACTGAAGCTACAACTACTGCGAAAGGCAGAATGATCTGGAATGTCTCAAGTGTGAGAGGGATATGAGCTAAGTGGAAGGGAGGGAAGCCTCCTTTTATCGAGGCGAGGTCGCCAACGGTTTTTGTGTCTATTCCTAGTCCGTAGGACAATCCGAAGACTACTACGATAGCTGTGAGTCCTCCCGGGACTGCTTTCGTTATTCTAGGCATAAGCCAAATTATCCCCATCGCCAATAGCACAAGCCCCCCGAAAACATACATCTCAGTCCCTTGAAGCCACACCCCCGCGGCATCTTTAAATTGGGTAATTTGTGATCCACCGATTATTATAGCTAGTCCGTTTACAAATCCGAAGATTACAGGCTGTGGAACGAGGCGCATAAGTTTTCCGAGTTTTAGGAAACCAGCTGCCAATTGGAAAACTCCCGCAAGCATAACGGTAGCGAAGACATATTCCACTCCATAAAGAAGAGCGAGAGGAGCTATGATTACAGCTATTGCGCCAGTAGCGCCAGAAATCATACCAGGTCTTCCGCCCATAATTGAGGCTACAAGTCCTACCATAAATGCTGCGTACAATCCAGTTAATGGGCTAAGTCCTGCGATAAGTGCGAAAGCGACTGCTTCGGGTATAAGAGCGAGAGCAACAGTTAATCCACTGAGTACTTCAATTCTATAATTAATGGGGCCGTTGAAATCAAAAAAATTGAGTACTCTTTGCATAAATTATAATTAGTAGTATATGCGACGTCTAACGTCTGCGATGTACTTTGCTAAGCGTATTACCTGCTTAGTGTAACCAAACTCATTATCGTACCAAGAGTAAAGCACTACGCTCTTTCTGTCATTGCTTACGATGGTAGCTGGGCTATCAAAAACGGCACAACATTCATTGCCGATAATATCATTGCTTACGAGCTCTTCGTTCATAGAGTAATGGATTTGGTTTACAAGACTGCCAGAAAGAGCAGCCTTCTTCATAAGTCCATTTAGCTCCTCAATAGTAGTAAGGCGACCGAGTTCTAGGTTCATGATAGCAAGAGATCCATTAGGAGTAGGAACGCGGACGGCGTTAGCGGTGAGCTTGTTTTCGAGGGAGGGGATAACTTTCGTTACGGCCTTTCCAGCACCTGTTTCCGTTATTACCATATTTACCGCGGCAGAACGACCTCTGCGCTCCTTTTTGTGCATATTGTCGAGAAGATTTTGGTCGTTTGTGTATGAGTGTACTGTTTCAATGTGCCCTCTAACAACACCGTAGTTGTCCTCGATTACTTTTAGGATAGGTGAGATAGCGTTAGTGGTACAGCTGGCAGCAGAAAATATGTCTGTGGTTTTTATGTCGAGCTCAGAGTGGTTGATTCCGTAAACGATGTTTGGGACACCTTTTCCAGGTGCAGTAAGAAGAACCTTACTAATTCCGTTGGCTTGCAGATGTAAGCTAAGGGCTTCTTTATCTCGGTACACTCCAGTATTGTCAATCAGGAGTGCGTCGTTAATTCCGAGAGCAGAATAGTCGATAGAAGTGGGGTCAGAAGAAGCGATAATTTGGATTCTCTGTCCGTTGATAATAAGGTGCTTTTGATCGTAATCGATTTCAATAGTCCCGGGGAATCGTCCGTGAACAGAGTCATTTTCGAGGAGGGCGGCACGTTTTTTCAGAGAAGCGTTGTCGATTTTTCTGAGGACGATTGCGCGTAGGCGGAGTTGTTGTCCTTTTCCGGCTTGCTTAATCAACTCCCTCGCGGCAAGTCTTCCTATTCTCCCAAAACCAAATAGAACTACATCACGTGGTTCGATATTCGAATTGTCTGAGGTTGAGAAACCTTTAAGTTTGGAATTAAGAAACTCAGACTTAGAAGAAAAATTAGAAGCTTCAGAAATCCACTCACTAGCGAGTTTACCTATATCAATCTTAGCTGGCGCGATATCCATATTGTAAATCTCTGAGGCTAGTTCAGCAGAGTCGACCACATTTATGGGGCTCTCTACCACTTTCGCAGCGTACTTGTGGAAGTTGAGGATTTCGGTTATGTTCTTATCTACAAGATGGATGCGGAAAAGAACAAGTTCGATGTTTTTCTCGAAAAGAAGTTTTCCGATTGAATGCATTAATTCAACCGCAGCTTTTTCCTGATCGATGTATGCGTTCAGTTCATTACTGTAAGACTCTCTAAGGCTTGATGACTGTGACATGATTTTGTAATAGGGGGTAAAAATCACGGCAAAGATACTCGGAACTACATAGCTTAGATGTTTGTAGACACACACTTATTTAAATATTGTAAAGTCTTGTTCACATACCTTGACATAACCTTGACAGATATATATCTGTAGATATATATATTGTTTGTGTAGTATGTTGATAGAGTTAGTTCAAAGGTGTAGTTAGAGAATTTGTATGACGTTTTTACTGAGATTTGGTTTTGCTTAATAAAAAAACTATCTTAGTTAAATGCTCAAATTTAAAAATATTGTAGCTCTTGCTGCATTCATTATTTATGCGACGACTTCTTACGCCCAAACTCCGACTTTTCACTTAGATGTAGCTCCTATTATCTACAATAATTGTACAAAATGCCACAGAGTAGGAGAACTAGGCCCAATGCCACTTACAACTTATGATGAGGTGGCTGCAAATGGATATTATATCGAGTATGTCACACAATCTGGGTATATGCCACCATGGACTCCGGACCACAATTACACAACATTAATTGGGGAGCGTTTCCTTACAGAAGACGAGAAACAAACATTAGTGGATTGGGTTGCTGCTGATATGCCAGAGGGAAACCCATCTGATAACCCCGGTATGCCAGATTTTGACATAGGACTACAATTAGGCAATCCCGACCTTGTCCTGACGATGTCTGAACCCTATCTACACGGTGGCGACGGTCTTGAGCAATACCAAGTTTTTATAATACCCACAGGTATCACTGAAACTGTGGATATATTGGCTGTAGAAATCATCCCTTCAAATAACGCTATAGCCCATCACGGGCTCATAGGTTACACATCTAACTCTGCATCAATAAATGCTGCCATTGCGCTTGACAATGCCGACCCTGCTGCCGGTTACGAGAGTTTCGGTGACTACGGCGTTCCTGTCGAGGATCGATTATTCGGTGGTTGGGTTCCCGGCTCGCTACCTCTGATGTTTCCGCCCACTATCGGTAAGATTATGGAGCCCGGATCTGAATTGCTTCTTCAGATGCACTACGGCCCAGCCTATCAAGATGAGTTAGACCAAACAACGATTAACATCTACTTCGCTGATGTTCCCCTCGAACGAGAAATTGAAACATACATTGTAACTCCGGCTAACCTTTCTGTTCCATTCTATATTCCTGCTAATGAAATAGTTTCATTTCACGGTACGGTATATGTCGAAGACGACATAAGCATAATATCAACGATTCCTCACTCACATCTGGTGGGTAAATCATGGCTTGTTTTCGCCACTTCTCCTGATAACCAAGATACCATCCCTATGATTTCCATCCCTAATTGGGATTTTCATTGGCAAGGCATCTTCACCTACCCTAGTTTACTTCATATCCCTGGTGGATATACCGTTCACGCGATTGCAGAGTATGACAATACATCCTCAAATACATTCAACCCAAACAATCCGCCTCAGCCTATGTGGTTCGGAGATTTCACCACAGATGAGATGTACGTCTTGTTTTTTCAGTTCGTTGAATATCTTCCAGGTGATGAGTACATATCAATCATTTCTGACCCTATTGTTGGTTGTTTAGGAGATGTCGCGACTAATGGAAGCATTGACATTAGCGATATTTTACTAATTCTCAGTCAATACGGATGCCTTTCAGAGTGTGAAGCAGATGTTGATGGCGATGGCGCTGTGAGTATTTCAGACGTATTGGCGGTCCTTGCTGTGTTCGGTGAAACATGTTAAAACACATGACTTGGATTTTTGTTAGTACATCTTTAGACGTTATTGGAGAGATTTGGCTTTGCCTAATAAAAAAACTATCTTAGTCAAATGCTTAAAATAAAAAATATCTTACTTCTCGCCGCTTTCATTATTTACGCGACGACCTCTTACGCCCAAACTCCGACTTTTCACTTAGATGTAGCTCCGATTATTTACAACAATTGTACTGAATGCCACAGAGTAGGTGAATTGGGACCTATGCCACTTACAACTTATGATGAGGTGGCTGCCAATGGGTATTATATCGAGTATGTCACACAATCTGGTTACATGCCGCCATGGACTCCGGATCACAACTACACAACATTAAATGGTGAGCGTTTCCTTACCGAGGAGGAGAAGCAAACAATAGTGGACTGGGTTGGGGCTGATATGCCAGAAGGCGATCCCTCAGATAATCCAGGCATGCCAGATTTTGACTCTGTATCCCAATTGGGCGAACCGGATCTTATCCTCACCATGTCAGAACCCTATCTGCACGGCGGAGACGGAATTGAGCAATACCAAGTTTTTAGAATCCCAACAGGTATAACTGAAACTGTGGAAATATCGGCAGTAAAAATCATCCCTTCAAATAACGCAATCGCGCATCACGGTCTAATCGGTTACACAACTAACCCTGCATCAATAAATGCTGCTGCCATACTTGACAATGCAGACCCTGCAGCCGGTTACGAGAGTTTCGGTGACTACAGTGTACCCGTTGAGGATCAGCTATTCGGCGGTTGGGTTCCCGGCTCGCCACCGCTGATGTTCCCGCCCACTATCGGTAAGATTATGGAGCCAGGCTCTGAGCTGCTTCTTCAGATGCATTATGGCCCAGCTTATCAAGATGAGTTAGACCAAACCTCGATTAATATCTACTTCTCCGATGTACCCCTAGAGCGAGAAATAGAAACAAATCTTTTATCTCCTGCGGACCTGCTCGTGCCATTTTATATTCCGGCCAACGAAGTCGTTTCGTTTCATGGGACTCGCTATGTGCCAAGTGACGTAAGTGTTATTTCCACAATTCCTCACGCACATTTGTTAGGGAAATCATGGCTTGTATATGCCACCTCTCCCGATAACCAAGACACCATTCCTATGATCTCTATCCCCAACTGGGATTTTCATTGGCAAGGAATCTTCACTTTTCCAACTTTACTCCATATCCCTGCGGGATATACCGTTCACGCGATTGCAGAGTATGACAATACATCCTCAAACACATTCAACCCCAACAACCCTCCTCAGGATATGTGGTTTGGGGACCTTACCACAGACGAGATGTACGTAATGTTTTTCCAGTTTGT
>DQKQ01000175.1 GCA_015660615.1 Flavobacteriales bacterium | reverse complement strand
CAATTATAAGGCCGAGGCAGATGGAATTACGGTTAGTCAGCTTATATCAGATTTGACATAACAGGTTCATGAAGCTGTTAATCGTAATAGGAACGCGACCTAATTTTATAAAAGTTACTCGTTTTAAAGAAGTGGCCAAAAAGATTGACAATTTCAACGTTGAAATCGTTCATACTGGCCAACATTACGATAGGAAAATGTCTGGTGTATTTTTCGATCAATTTAAACTCAAACCTGATCATTTCCTTTCTCTTAGAGGTGAAGATGCAGCAAGCCACTTTGGAAATATGATTGTCGATTTAGGACAGCTAATTTCTGAGCTTAAACCCGATGTAGTGCTAGTTCCAGGCGATGTGAATTCTTCTTTAGCTGGCGCTTTAGCAGCACATCGATGTGGTGTTTCAATCGCCCATCTTGAGTCTGGGCTTCGCAGTAGAGATAGAGATATGCCTGAAGAGATAAATAGAATTCTTATAGACCAAATCTCAGATTTTCACTTTGTAACCGAGAATTCTGGAATGAATAATCTTTGCAAGGAAGGATTGATTTCTTCTTCAGATGACCCTAAAGTTCTGGTGGGTAACACCATGATAGACACCTTAGTTAAACACAGCTCGGATATAGAATCAAGTAGCATTTTATCCGATTTAGAAATTAGGGATAAAGAATACTGCCTATGTACTATGCATAGACCCTCAAATGTAGATAATATTGAGGGGGTGAATTTTATTTTAAGCATGCTTGAGGAGCTTGTGAAAAAATGTATTGTTGTTTTTCCTATTCATCCAAGGTCGCGTTTAAATATTGAGTCGATTGGACTTTGGGATAAACTAACAGAAATAGATGGTGTAGTGATTACTGAACCTTTAGGATACTTTGATTTTCAAAAACTCATTAAAAACTCAGAGTTCGTGATCACCGATTCAGGAGGTATTCAGGAAGAAACTACTTTTTGTAATATACCGTGCATTACAATACGTGAAAACACTGAAAGACCTATCACAATAGACAAAGGCACGAATCACTTAGTAGGACGTAATCTACCTGCAATCTTAAATGCTGTAGAAAACCCCAAGACTTGTGAGGCGCCAAAGTTATGGGATGGATATACTACTGAGAGGGTTGTGTCGACTTTACTCAATAGAGGTTAAATCGACTGTAGAAGTAAGATGGGCGAAAGGAGCGAGTTAGTTTGCTGGAAGTAATTTTCCCGAAACTTCACCGAAACCGATTGAGATTCCTGTGGTGGATTTTTTTGATCCTCGCATAGTTACTGTATCGCCATCATTGATGAATCTTCGTTCGGTGCCGTCAGGCATAGCAACTGGCTTAGTGCCTTTCCAAGAAATTTCAAGCATAGAACCGAAAGATCCTTCTTTAGGGCCAGAAATAGTGCCTGACGCAATCATATCTCCTCCGCGAATATTACATCCGTTGACTGTGTGATGAGCTAGTTGTTGGCGCATATTCCAATACATGTGCTTGAAATTAGATCGGCACACTATTTTCGAATCTCCATTAGGAGTAGAAATTTCCACTTCAAGATCGATGTCATAATGAGAGTTCCCGGAATACTCTAGGTAGGGAAGAACTTTAGGATCTTGAATTGGACCAGAGACGCGAAATGGTTCTAGGGCGTCAAGGGTAACTATCCAAGGTGAAATGCTAGAAGCGAAATTTTTACCTAGGAAGGGGCCGAGTGGGATATACTCCCACTTTTGGATATCGCGGGCTGACCAGTCATTGAAAAGCACTAGACCGAAGATGTAATCGTCTGCCTCTTCCGTTGAGATCGGTTGGCCGAGAGATTTTCCAGGGTGGGTAATGAACGCCATCTCGAGTTCGAAATCTAGGAGGCGGGATGGCCCATAAACTGGGGGCTCGTTCTCTGAGGGCTTGAGCTGACCATGGGGGCGTGTAATGGGAGTGTCACTAACGACAATCGAAGATGCGCGTCCATGATAAGCAACCGGCATGTGCTTCCAATTAGGTAGAAGCGCATTTTCTGGGTCACGGAACATCTTCCCTACGTTACGAGCGTGATCCTCTGAGGAGTAGCAATCTGTGTAGTCACCTACATTTACGGGTAGATGCATTGTTACTGAGGAGAGGTCTATGATGCAAGCTGAATGAGAATCGGTGGCGACTCGCAACTCCGATGAGTCAGAACTTAGAAGCGAACTTATTCGAGCACGTAGTAATCGAGTTGCTGCTTTCCCGTGATTAATAATAGGGTTTAGAGTTGAAGCAGAATAATCTGACTCAGTGAAAGGAAGTTCATTTGAAGTGCTGAGAAATCCAGCAGCTAAGAGCGCTGATAGATTGAGAACTTTATCTCCTATCGCAACTCCTACTCTAGCAGAAAGTGAGGTTGTAGAGAAAATTCCGAAGGGAAGATTTTGGATAGGGAAATCGGAATTTGCAGGAATTTCTAGCCAAGATCTAAGGGATGGGTTGTTTGCTTCAATCATAGTGCGAAATTACCTTAAGAAAGGCTGATAAACGAAGGAAGGATTCAGTAGATTTGGTATAAGTAAAAAGCACAATGAAAATTAACCCTGAAGAAGAGAGTAAAGAGATCCTGAGAAGGTATCGGGGATTGTTGCGTGCTGCGAACAATAGTAAGAGTCGAGAGGATAGGAAGAAGATTCGAAAGGCCTTCGACCTCGCACTTGAATTTCATTCTGAACAGAGACGTAAAAGTGGCGAGCCGTATATCTACCATCCGATTAGCGTAGCGAAAGTAGTTGCGGGAGAATTAGGATTAGATACTACGTCTATTGTGTGCGCACTTCTACACGATACTGTGGAGGATACAAAATTGACTTTGGAGGAGGTTGAAAATCTGTTTGGGAAAAAGGAGAGGAATATAGTCGATGGGTTGACTAAGATGAGTGGAGTTTTCGAGCCTGGTACAAGTGCACAGGCTGAGAATTTTAGGAAAATGCTACTGACTTTGAGTAGCGATGTTAGGGTAATATTGATAAAGCTCGCAGATAGGTTGGATAATATGAGAACGCTTACGCACTTGAGTCCGGATAAGCAACAAAAGATTGCAAGTGAAACTCTTTACATGTATGCTCCTCTTGCACATAGATTGGGGTTGCACGCTATAAAAAGTGAACTTGAGGATCTTTCGTTAAAGTATAAAGAGGCTGAAGAATACGATTTAATACAATCACGACTTAGAAAAACAAAGGCCGTAAGGGCGAGATTCATTCGAAGCTTTTGCGCTCCCATTAAAAGGGAACTCGATGAGGCGGGGATAAAATATGAGATAAAAGGGAGGCCGAAGTCTATTTTTAGTATTTGGTCTAAAATGGATAAACAAAAAGTATCCTTCGAAGAGGTTTACGATGTGTTTGCTGTAAGAATAGTTATAAATACTGAGAGGGCTAAAGAAAAAACGGAAATATGGAGGGCATACTCCATTGTAACAGATTTTTACCAACCTAACCCAGACAGATTGAGAGATTGGATAAGCTTGCCTAAGAGAAATGGTTACGAATCGCTTCATACAACAGTAATGTCGCCAACTGGAAAGTGGGTTGAAATACAGATTCGCAGTGAAAGAATGGATGAAGTTGCGGAAAAGGGCTTCGCGGCTCACTGGAAATATAAGGAAGGTAAAGATGAGAAGGCTGGTGGTTCTCAGATTGACAATTGGTTAGGCCAAATAAGAGAAATTTTAGAAAGCGGTGACGACGACGCTCTTGCATTCATAGATGACTTCAAAATGGACTTGAAGACTAAGGACATCTACGTGTTTACCCCCAACGGCGACATGAAAACTCTCCCTAAAGGTGCTACTACGCTAGATTTCGCATTTCTCATACACTCTAGAGTGGGGTCTGAGTGCATAGGCGGTAAGGTGAATCACAAACTTGTTCCTTTGAGTTATGAGCTTAAGAGTGGAGACCAAATCGAGATCATTACTTCGCGCAAGCAAACTCCAAAAGAAGATTGGCTTGGATATGTTGTCACCACAAACGCTAAGCAAAAAATAAGACACAGTCTCAAAGAAGCTGAGCGTTCACAAGCTATAGATGGAAGGGAAATATTCAGCAAATGGGCGAAAAAAAATGGCCTTCTACTTATCGATGGCAACATAGAGTCTCTATTTAGGAAGTACAAATTCGATTCTGCACAAGAGATGTACTTTAGAATATCTATAGGATCGTTTGAATTGGATAAGTTGAAGGGTTATAAGTTAAGACAGGGGAAATTTGTTTGGGCGAAAGGGCCTGAACCAGGTACATCTAAGAAGACAGTCGTAACAGAAAAATTCGTTCCCAATGCGAAGGAGGATACATTGCTAATAGGCGAAAGCCTGCAGAAGCTTGACTACACGCTAGCAAATTGCTGTAGCCCTATTGCAGGTGAC
Source organism: Flavobacteriales bacterium (assembly GCA_015660615.1). Classification (GTDB taxonomy): domain Bacteria; phylum Bacteroidota; class Bacteroidia; order Flavobacteriales_D; family Sanyastnellaceae; genus UBA974. Next base: position 23,887 of record DQKQ01000175.1, on the reverse strand, counting down.
AATGTATTCGGGTTTATAACTGTTAGCGGTGGAATTAAGGTGCATAGGAAGAACTGCCCCAATGCGACAAATATGCTCTCAAAGTATGCATATCGGATGATGAAGGCAAAATGGTCGAGTATGGCGGCAGCTCAGTTTGAGGTGAAAATTGCTTTTACGGGGATTGACAATGTGGGACTTGTAAATCAGCTTACTACTATCATTTCAGATAATATGAAAGTGAATATGAAATCCATTAGTATGGAATCTAGAGATGGTATTTTTGAGGGTTCGATTAAAGCTCTTGTAACAAACACTTCACATTTGAAAGATTTAATGACAAAGTTGAAAAATGTTTCAGGAGTTCACACAGTTGAGAGGGTAGACGAAGAGGGATAGACTACATTTGCGACTTGAAATAAGCTTATGTCAAGCGACGAAATATTCATACAAGCAAAAGATATTTTCGAGGTATACCTCGAACAAAACGGGCACCGCAAAACGCCTGAGCGCTTTGCCATACTGGAAGAAATTTATACTATACAAGGTCATTTCGATGTTGAAACTCTATACGAGATAATGCAAAATGGTGAGTGTCGTGTTTCAAGGGCAACTCTTTACAACACGATGGAGCTGCTTATTGATTGCAACTTAGTGAGGAAGCACCAGTTTGAAGAAAAAATTGCACAGTATGAAAAGTGTCACAGAGTAAGACAACACGACCATGTGATTATTGCAGATACGGGAGAGGTAATTGAGTTTTGCGACCCGAGAATTCAACAAATAAAAGCGACTTTAGAAGAGAACTTCGGAATTGAAGTGCTCCATCATTCTTTGAATATTTATGCGCGCAAGCGAAAAACAAAAACTGAAGCATGAAAGCTGATGTACTATTAGGCCTCCAATGGGGCGATGAAGGAAAAGGTAAAATAGTAGATGTTCTGACTCCAAAATACGGTGTTATTGCACGATTTCAAGGAGGACCTAATGCGGGACATACAATAATTTTTGACGGTAAAAAACATATTCTTCATACGATTCCAAGTGGGATTTTTCGCGATGACATATTAAACGTAGTCGGAAACGGTGTCGTGGTAGATCCTGTTATTTTTAAAAAAGAAATCGAAGGATTGCTAGAGAGCGGAGTGAGTCCATTCGATTCTCTCGTAATTTCTCGTAAAGCTCATTTAATTATGCCCACTCATGGACTTTTAGATGCTGCATCTGAAATGGCCAAAGGCAAGTTGAAAATTGGCTCTACATTAAAGGGAATAGGTCCTGCTTATATGGATAAAACGGGGCGTAACGGTTTGAGAGTTGGAGATGTTGAAAGTACACATTTCTTAGAACGGTACACTTTTTTACGGGATAAACACGTTCATATGCTCGCGCAATTTAAAGATTTCAAGTACGAATTATCGGAAAGAGAATCGGAGTGGCTAGAAGCTGTCGAATATCTTACGAAATTTAAGTTCATAGATAGCGAACACATCCTTAATAAGGAGCTTAAAGAAGGGCGAGGGATTCTTGCAGAAGGTGCTCAAGGAACTATGCTTGATATAGATTTCGGAACCTATCCATTTGTAACTTCATCAAACACAATTACAGCAGGAGCTTGTATCGGACTGGGAATACCTCCTAATAAAATAGGAGAAGTATTCGGGATTTTCAAGGCATATTGTACAAGGGTTGGTTCAGGTCCATTTCCTACAGAACTTCTTGAAGAAACCGGAGAAAAACTAAGAGTTGCAGGTAGCGAATTCGGAGCTACTACTGGCAGACCTCGAAGGTGTGGTTGGCTAGATCTACCTCAGCTTAAGTATGCAGTTATGGTAAATGGCGTGACTCAGCTATGTATGATGAAAGCTGACGTTCTTGGAGAGTTTGACGAGATTAAGGTATGTACTCACTACATACATAAGGGCGAAAAAATCGACTATCTCCCATATGGCATTAGCCCAGAAGAAGTACAGCCCGTCTACAAGACATTTGAGTGTTGGCCTGGAGATCTAACTGAATTGCGTGATGTAGCAGATATTCCAGCTACACTTAAGTCTTACGTGAAGATGATAGAAGATGAAACAGGAGTGCCTATCTCTATCTTAAGTGTAGGACCAGATAGAGAGCAGACGTTACTTTTGAAAAGTAATTTAAGAAACGAAATATAATATATTCTTTATACTTTAGCTAAGGTTCTTAAAAAATAAAAAACTTATTGCAAATGATTTATTGGTTTACCGGTCAGCCCGGTCATGGTAAAACAACTTTAGCAGAAGCGTTAATAGCGCAACTTAAAAGAGGTGGATACAAACCATATCATATTGATGGTGATGACCTTAGGAGTCTCACCACAAATAATGATTACTCTCGTGTTGGACGTGAAGCAAATATACTAAAGGCTCAAAACATTGCTCATTATCTTCACGAACAAGGGGAGGTCGTAGTAGTTTCACTTGTTTCACCATATCGCGAACTAAGGGAGGGACTAAAAGCAATCACTAAGGTCTGTGAAATTTTTGTTCACACTGAAGAAATTCGAGGGAGAGAGGAGAGACACGTAGAAAATTTTGAAAAACCTATATCTAATTTCATAGATATCGACACAACCGACTTAAGCTTGGAGGAGAGTATTTCTAAAATTCTTAACGCATCACCAGTACCTTCTAAAGAGCTAAAAACTTTAGACAAAAGAAAAACTCTAGCCGTTGATTTTGATGGGGTTATACACAGATATAGCAAAGGTTTTCAGGGATTAGAGAATGCATATGACCCACCTATGGATGGAGCTCAAGAAGTGCTTCAAAGACTCAAGGATAAAGGCTATGTTCTGAAAATAATGAGTTCTAGACCTGCATTAGTTATTGAGGAATGGCTTGAGAAATATGAAATGTCTGGGTTGTTCGATGCGGTAAGTAACAGCAAGTTCGCAGCGACTGTTTATATTGACGATAGAGGATTTCATTTCACGAACTGGGAATCAGTTGAAGAGAAATTAGCCGCCCATCCTAAATTGGCTCAATAATTATATCATTATCATGGACAAGCAGATTTCTAAATTAAGGCATATTGCTAAAACCATCACATGGAGAATTATTGCTTCCTTAACAACGTTTGCCTTAGCATATCTATTTTTTGGTGATATTAGTAAGGCTACAGGGCTTATGGCGGTAGAAATCGTTCTTAAAATGGCGCTATATTATTTTCACGAAAGAGTTTGGTTTAAATACGGGAATCTTGGCAGAAAGAAAAAACATTAATGACTGAATTATACAATCTAGACCACCTAACAGAACTCGAGGCAGAATCTATTTTCGTGATGAGAGAAGTCGCGGCTCAGTTTGATAAGCCGGCGATTCTTTTTAGTGGAGGAAAAGACAGCATTGTAGTATCACACATAGCTAAAAAAGCCTTTGCTCCAGCAAGGATACCTATGCCACTGGTTCACATCGACACAGGTCACAACTTCCTTGAAACAATAACTTTTAGAGACAAGCTTGTTCAGGATATGGGAGTTAACCTTATAGTAGGCAGCGTTCAGGATACTATTACTCAGGGGAAGGTCCAAGAGGAGACAGGAAATAACGCATCACGGAACAAGCTTCAAACAACAACCCTGATCGACACCATCGAAGAAAATAGGTTCGATGCCTGCGTCGGTGGAGCTCGTAGAGATGAGGAGAAATCTCGTGCGAAAGAACGATTTTTCTCGCATCGAGATGATTTCAGCCAGTGGGATCCTAAAAACCAAAGACCAGAGCTTTGGAATTTATTTAACGGAATGCACGCTCCGGGTGAGCATTTTAGAGTTTTCCCGTTGAACAACTGGACAGAACTAGATGTTTGGAATTACATCCTGAAAGAAAAAATAGAACTTCCTAGTCTTTACTTCTCACACGAAAGAGAATGCATCAGACGTGAAGGCCAAATTCTTGCCATGTCTGAATTCCTCACCCTCAGAGATGGGGAAAAGCCAGAAATGATACGCATTAGATTCAGAACTCTGGGTGATTTGACTATCACTGGAGCATTTGAAAGTGAGGCGGACACTCTTGAGAAAATAATCGAAGAGGTGGCGGCAACACGAATTACAGAGAGAGGTGGAAGAATGGATGACAAGAGGAGTTCGAGTGCTATGGAGGATAGAAAAAAAGACGGATACTTTTAGAGAATAAAAACTATGAGCGAAACAACAACTAACGGGCTTCTACGTTTTACAACAGCAGGGAGTGTGGATGATGGTAAGAGTACTCTTATAGGTCGTCTACTTTACGATTCTAAAAGTATTTTTGAAGACCAACTCGAAGACATTAAAAACGATTCCATCCAAAAAGGGATTAATGGGCCTGACCTAAGCCTTCTAACTGACGGACTCCGAGCTGAGCGTGAGCAAGGGATTACAATTGATGTAGCCTATCGATATTTTGCTACACCACGTAGAAAGTTCATTATAGCTGACACCCCTGGACATATTCAGTATACGAGAAATATGGTTACAGGAGCATCAACGGCTGACCTTGCTATAATATTAATCGATGCCCGCCATGGTATACTGGAGCAAACGAACAGACATAGCTTTATTGCTTCATTACTAGGTCTAAGACATTTAGTGGTTTGTGTCAACAAAATGGACCTCGTAGATTTTGATGAGGTGAGATACAGAGAAATAGTCCAAGAATACAAGAGCTTTAGTTCACGCCTTGATATCACAGACATCACATTCATCCCTATAAGCGCTCTTTTAGGTGATAACGTTGTCAATAAGTCAGATAATATGAGTTGGTATGGGGGATCTACACTTTTACACCATCTGGAAAATGTTCATGTTGGCGCAGATAGAAATCTTCAAGACTGCCGCTTTCCAATTCAATATGTTGTAAGGCCTCAAACCGATGAGCATAGAGATTTCCGTGGATACGCAGGACGTATAGCTTCAGGAGTGTTCAAACCAGGAGACAAGATAATAGCTTTACCTAGTGGAAAAGAGTCTACCATTAAAGAAATTACCCTTGGGGACGAAAAGCTTGAAAGAGCCTTTCCTCCACTAAGCGTCACAATGACTATTGAAGATGATATAGATATTTCACGAGGCGATATGCTTGTGAGAATGAACAATCAGCCTGATGTTGTAACGGTTCTAGACGCAAGAATTTGTTGGCTGGGAGAAAAACCACTCAACCCTTCTTCACGATTTATTCTTAGACACCTCACCAATGAAGTGCAGGCAAAAGTCACGGAAATCCTATACTGTATTGATATTAACACCCTTCATAGAAATGAGGAAAATAAGGTGGTTTCTACAAATGATATCGCGAGAATTAAAATTAAAACAGCTTCACCAATTTTAACTGACAGTTATCGCAAGAATCGTACGACTGGTGCGTTTATCTTAGTGGATCCCAGCACGCATTTAACAGTAGCGGCCGGAGTCGTTGGATGAAAATAAACCTATACAAAGCTTATACTATCAAGCTCCTATTTAAGGCGTGCGTATTCGTTTTGTTCTTTATTTTATCGTCTTTTTCTCCCACAGCCCAAACTGATTCTACCTCCACACCTACTTCCGGAAAGACTCGAATAAATATTTTAGGAGCATCGGTGATAGAACGCAACCCTGAAATTTCTGACGCCTCAAGACTTATCGGCGATGTTAAACTCGCTTTCGATGATGCAATTCTCACTTGCGATAGCGCTTATCGGTTTAACGATGGCCGATTTGAGGTCTTTAGCCAAGTTGTAATATCACAAGAACCCTCAACAAAACTTAGAGCTGATTATGGTGTTCTCGACCCAGATATAGGTTCTGTATACATAAAAGGTGACGTAACTTTTAATCATGAAGCACTGAATATTTCCTGCCCATCTCTAACCTACAACCTGGACACAAAACTTGTTTCATACTACGAGAGGGCAACAATCATTGAGGGAGACCGGTATTTATCTAGTAATCTCGGAGTTTACAGCTCTACAACAAATAGATTATATGCTGGAGGCAACGTTGAAATTTTAGAACTCAAAGATGTTATTCAGTCTGACTCGCTTTCTATAGATAGAAATAGTAAATCGTTGCGGCTTTACAAATCATCTTATCTTGAAATCAATGGCGCTATTATTAAATGTGAGAAAGGTGTGTTTAACGGTAAAACGGGTATAGGTTGGTTTTCTGGCGGGGCATCAATGATGGATGACCAAGGTCTATTATCTGGAGATAGCATTATTGTAAACAGAGATAAGAACGAGGGTATGGCTTGGGGCCACGTCATGATAAGCGACAGTAGTAGAACTATGAACGTGAAGGGCTCATTCGCTTCCCGTACTGAAAATTATGATTTAGTTACAGGGTTATCTGATAATTTAGTCCAAATCGTGAATATTGAAGGATCTGACACTCTTAAAATGAACACTCTTAGACTTGAACGACGAGAAGAAATGTTATATGCATCGGGAGAGGTTGTGTTTAAACAGGGGGTATTCTCTGGCAGCGGGGATTCGCTTTCTTGGGATAGGAGTATTAATGAAATGTGGCTATTGGGAAAACCTGTTGTTTGGTCTGAAGAAGACGAAATGACAGGAGACACTGTAAAGATGAACCTAAAGGAAAATAGGCCAACCAGCATGCAATTGATGGGGAATGCAAATGTCTTAAGCCCGGCAAATGACTCTCTAGACCACGTAATATCAGGCCGAGATTTATTCGCCCATTTTTCTAAGGGGAAACTGTCAAGTGTTGATGTAATAGGCAACGGAAGAGCACATTACTACTCAATAGATGATTTAGATGACATCAGTTTGAATAGAGCTACTTGTTCCCAAATCAAAATGCTATTCTCAAAAGGAAAGGTAACTAGAATAACCCTTTTAGGTTTACCTGATGGGAATTTCAATCCATTAGACGATGTCGGAAATGAGGACATTCAAGCAAGGAGAATTAAACCTCAATTATAACTAACCTTCTTAACTAACCTTCTTAACTAACAAGTGGGAAAGTTGACATCTTAGCCTTAACCTCCATTCCGATTTTCTCAAGAATCGACTCATTTTCATGGTTCATAATAGCCTCGTCCATCCAAGCTACGAGTTGTTCCATGTCCGACTCCACAAGTCCACGGGTTGTAACGGCAGGAGTGCCAACACGCATTCCTGAAGTTACAAAAGGTGAACGAGTATCGAATGGAACCATGTTTTTATTCACAGTAATTTCAGCTTTTCCTAAAGCAATTTCAGCTGACTTACCAGTTATGTCCTTGTTGCGAAGGTCGATAAGCATAAGGTGATTGTCTGTCCCTCCAGAAATAAGGTGATAGCCACGAGAAACAAAAGCTGAAGCCATTGCTTGGGCATTTTTCACAACCTGAATACAGTACTCACGATACGATGGCTTTAGGGCTTCGCCAAATGCGACAGCTTTTGCTGCTATCACATGTTCGAGTGGGCCGCCTTGCATTCCAGGGAAAACTCCACTATCGAGTATAGATGACATAGGGCGTACAATTCCTTTCATTGTTTTACGTCCCCATGGATTAGGAAAGTCTTGGCCCATCATAATCACTCCGCCTCGCGGTCCACGCAAGGTTTTGTGGGTGGTCGTTGTCACAACGTGACAGTGAGGCATAGGATCAACAAGTAATTTAGCAGCAATGAGACCGGCCGGATGTGAAATGTCTGCGAGTAAGATGGCTCCTATGCTATCGGCAATTTCACGGAATTTAGCGTAATCCCAATCACGGGCATAAGCCGATGCTCCACAAATAATCATTTTAGGCTGTTCGCGTTCTGCCACCTCTGATACCTGATTCATATCTACTCTACCTGTCTTCTCATCAACTCCATAAAAAACAGGGTTATAGAGCTTCCCACTATAGTTTACAGAAGATCCGTGAGTAAGGTGACCACCATGAGAAAGATCAAAACCGAGAATCGTATCACCAGGTGAAAGACAAGCGAGCATAACTGCGGCATTTGCTGAGGCTCCAGAATGTGGTTGTACGTTAGCCCAAACAGCACCAAACAGCTCACAAATTCTATCAATAGCTAGTTGTTCAACTTCATCTACAAACTCACAGCCGCCGTAATATCGCTTCTTAGGCAATCCCTCAGCATACTTATTTGTAAGTATGGATCCTTGAGCTTGCATTACGCTCTCGCTTGTGAAGTTTTCTGAAGCGATAAGTTCTGCTCCCTCTATTTGTCGATTCGCCTCACTATTAATGAGAGAGGAAATTGCAGGATCGGTAACTTTTAGTGGCATAGTGATAATATTAATGGCGCAAATGTAGTGATGCGAATTCTTTTTTTAAGAAATTAGTACTAACTTTGGATTATGAAAAATCAAATATTTGTTTTAAGTCTGTCGATTGCACTGATTGTCTCAATTTTCGCTTTCAATACGCCTTCGCCTACGTATGAATACATGGCATTTACTACTATTGAATCTATTGTTCCTGGAGGTGCAGGGCGTAGCAGAATGCTGATAGATGGAGGAGATGGAGAACTCGATGAACAGAAAATTAAAAACCTATATTCTATGATGGGGATTAAGATGGAGAACATCTTTCAAAATGATCAAGATGTGGTCTCTAAATTAAATGAACTCAGCGATGAAGGTTGGGAACTTGCCTTTTCAAATACAGGCGTTCAATCTCCTACTGACGGAGGTTCATCAGGGATTTACTGCACCAGATACATCCTGCGCCGAGTTAAATAAGATCCTCAATATTTAAATGCGTTTATCATCCTTTCTATTCGCATTTACTGCCTTTTTAGCTTGCAGTTCGTGTTCAAATTCTATGGCTCCTATGAGTGACACTACTCTGTTTAAACATACTAACAAGCTAATAAACTCATCAAGTCCATATTTACAACAACACGCGCATAATCCAGTTGATTGGATGGCATGGGGAGATGAGGCTTTTGAGAAAGCTGAGAAAGAGGGGAAGCTTGTATTTATAAGTGTTGGCTATAGTGCTTGCCATTGGTGCCATGTTATGGAACACGAAACTTTCGAGAATGAAGAGGCTGCAGATTATATAAATGAACACTTTGTGAGTATTAAGGTCGATCGAGAAGAAAGGCCTGATGTTGATGCAGTGTATATGAATGCCGTTCAGTTAATGACTGGAAGAGGAGGTTGGCCATTGAATTGCGTGGCTCTTCCTGATGGCAGACCAGTGTTCGGCGGCACTTATTTTCCAAGAACAACATTTATTGAAAGACTTCAAAGTATTGTAAATCTCAAGGATAATAATATTCAAAAATTAGAGCAATATGCTGCTCAGCTTTCAGAAGGTGTATCTTCTACTGATCTGCTTATTGCTCCGATTGAAGGGTTAGCTAAGGATGCTGCTGGGTTTGTTTGGTCTAAAAGTGAGAGGAATAAATTCGGAGCTGAAATAGATGCGAAAGTAGATAACTGGAGGAGGTCTTGGGACAGGGATAAAGGGCTTTCAAAAGGAGCCCCCAAGTTTCCAATTCCGACTAATTTAGATTTCCTTTTACATTATGGAACAGTTAGAAACGACAAGGATGCCCTTGCTCAAGTGAAGCTAACTTTGGACAATATGGCAAGAGGCGGAATTTATGATCAGGCTGGTGGTGGGTTTGCTCGGTATAGCACTGATGCAGATTGGAAAATACCTCATTTTGAAAAAATGCTGTATGACAACGCGCAGCTTTTAACCACTTATTCTAATGCCTTTAGAGTCTTTTCAGAGCCGAGATATAAAGAGGTGGCTCTAGGGATCATCGATTTTATAAATCAAGAACTTGATGATCCTTCTGGAGGGTTTCGAAGCGCCTTAGACGCTGACAGTGATGGGGTTGAAGGTAAGTATTATGTTTGGGATGAGGATGTGTTAGCTCTTGCTCTCACACCTGAGGATTTAAAGATTGCATTAACTGCCTATGACATTAATGGCAAATCTTATTGGGAACATGATAATAGTGTTTTAATGAGTTGGGAAAGTGACGAAAATCTCGCAGAGGCTGTTGGGTTGAGTTCTCAAGAGTTTCGAGATAGACTTAATATCATTAATAAGGTTTTATCAAACTACAGAGATGGGAAAAACGCTTTAGGAGAAACGAGTCACGTTCCAAGGATTAAGCCTGGGTTAGACGATAAAGTTTTAATTTCTTGGACAGCTCTCACAGTTAGTGGATTGTGTGATGCGTATAGAACTTTTGGCAATGAAGAGCACCTCAATAGAGCGGCAAAAGCATTAGATTTTATTTTAAAAAGAGCTCGAAAAGCTGACGGTTCACTATTTCATGTTTATCATGAAAAAGACGGGGCACGTATCAATGCTTTTTTAGAGGATTATGCATTTACAATTGCAGCTTGTATAGATATGTATGAATCAACTTTTAATCCCAAATGGTTAATTGAAGCAAGAGAGTTAACGCTGATAAGTTTCGATAAATTTTACGATACAAAAACAGGTGTGTTTTGGTATACCTCAAATGAGGAAAAAGAGCTTTTTGCAAAAAAGCAAGAAAATGACGACAGCGTTATCCCGTCTTCAAATTCTACTATGGCAGATAACCTTTTCCGCTTGGGTAGATATGATTCAAAATTTAATTGGATAGAGCGCTCAGATAGAATGCTACTTTCCGCTTGGGAAAACAGCAATAATATAAGAAGGTCTACAAATTGGGCTCAGGTTTTACTGAAGCGCACACTACCTTTTTATGAAGTCGCTATTTCTGAAGGTATTCCTGAGAAACTTAACAATACAAGAAGAAAAATAGATTTAAAATATTACCCTCAAATAATCTTAGCAGGCGGCGTTGATTTACCTGGCCAACCTGAGTTTTTGAAAGGGAAATATCCATCTTCGAATGCAGATAAATTATCTACCAGATTTTTTATTTGCCAAGAGGGCTCATGTAAACTACCTGTGGAATCACTTATTGAAGTTAATAACTTGCTCAAGGTCGGACACTGAGATTGATTTCTGTGTTAACTTGGGCTTTGTATGATTAATCATGTTTCATTCTGTGCTAACATAATTAAGCTTAAGTCTTCTGGATTTATTCCAAAAGTGGGGTTAATATTAGGATCCGGATTAGGATCCTTCGCACAGCAGGTTGAAGTTACCTCAAAAATTTCATTTGAAGATTTGTCCGGATTTCCAAAAGCTGGAGTAGGCGGTCATGCCGGCCAATTGATCTTAGGATATATTGAAGGCACAAAAGTAGCTATCCTACAGGGACGAGCTCATTATTATGAGCACGGAAAAGCTGATGCAATGTCTGTCGCTATTAGAACATTAAAAGAAATCGGCTGTGAATCTCTCGTTTTAACAAATGCAGCTGGAGCGATAAATAAGAACGTAAATCCAGGTGATTTAATGCTGATCACAGATCACATAAATATGACAGGAGTATCACCTCTTTTTGGAGAAATCGGCAACGATAGGTTCGTCGATATGTGTGATGCATATAACGCGGAGCTGTCCGATAAAATGCGCTCAGCAGCTGACGAGAATAACATTAACATCACAGAAGGTGTATATGCTTGGTGGTGCGGCCCTCAATTTGAGACGCCCGCTGAGATTAATGCACTCGGAATTCTCGGTGCAGATGCTGTTGGAATGTCTACTGTACCAGAGGTTATCGTAGCTCGATATGCTCGAATTCCACTATGTGCATTGTCAATCTTAACAAATTATGCTGCAGGAATAGGTGATGTTACTCTTTCTCATGAACAAACCCTGCTTATTGCAAAGCAAGCGGAGAAGTCTGTAACGTTAATACTTAGCTCTTACTTAAAATCATTTTCTAATGAAGATTGATAAATTAGAAAGAAATCCTGGTGTAGATTTTCAACTAGAACTATTCTGCGATATTAAAATTAATCGCAGTTCAGTTGAACAGCGATGCGCTGAATACGGTAAGAGACGCAGTATAAAAAAAGACAAGCAGGCCGCCTGGCTTTTGAAGGTCTTAACTTTAATTGATCTTACAACGCTCTCAGGTGATGACACAAATGCGAGAGTACGTAGACTTTGCCGCAAAGCAATAAATCCTATAAATAGCATTTTAAAATCTAGGCTTTCAATTGACTCTTTAAACATAAAAACAGCTGCAGTTTGTGTTTATCATGAGATGCTAAGTGAAGCCTCAAAGCAATTAGAATCTTCTGGTGTCCATTTGGCTGCAGTTTCTACAGGATTCCCAGCAGGACTATCCCCACTTCCGCTTAGAATAGAAGAAATAAAATATTCTGTTGCTGCAGGTGCTGATGAAATTGATATTGTTATTTCACGTCGCCACGTTCTTGAAGGCAATTGGAAAACTCTTTATGACGAGGTTAAGTCATTTAGAGAGGCGTGTGGAGATGCTCACCTTAAGACAATACTCGCAACAGGTGAGTTAGGTAACCTAACTAATATCGCAAAGGCAGCGCAGGTTTGCATGATGGCTGGTGCTGATTTTATTAAAACCTCTACTGGAAAAGAACCTACTAATGCAACTCTCCCTGTGAGTTTAGTAATGGTGAGAATGATACGAGATTATCACGAAAAAACCGGCTATAAAATTGGGTTCAAGCCCGCGGGCGGAATTAGTGACACTAAAACAGCATTACAGTTTATGACTTTAATGCAGGAAGAATTAGGGCGAAGATGGCTTGAGCCAGATCTATTTAGATTCGGAGCTTCAAGTCTTTTAGGAGATATTGAACGCCAACTTGACCATTTTACAAGTGGATATTATTCTGCAGCCTATAGACATCCAATATCTTAACCTTTAGCAATAGATAATGAAATTAGATAAATCATTCGAAAAACTAGAGTATAGCAAGGCTCTAGAGAGCGATAAAGAGGCCATGCAATGGCTTACAAAAAAGAATAATAAGTTTGGCCAATTTATTGGAGGGGAATTTATTTCAAAAAAGGATGCTGAGACAATAACTGTTATGAGTCCCGCCGACAATAGCACTTTAGCTCACATCGAGATTGCTGACGATAAACTTATTGATCTTGCAATTAAGTCTGCAGGTGAAGCTCAGGAAAAGTGGTATAAATCTGGTGGTCACTCTAGGGCAAAAGTCCTATATGCATTGGCTAGACTTATTCAAAAAAATGCACGTGTTATTTCTGTTTTAGAGACCTTAGACAATGGTAAGCCTATTCGCGAGTCACGAGATTCTGATATCCCACTTGCGGTAAGACATTTTTACTACCATGCAGGTTGGGCTCAGCTTCAGAAGTCAGAATTAAAAAACTCAGAACCCGTAGGAGTCGTTGCCCAAATAATTCCTTGGAACTTCCCTTTCTTAATGCTTGCATGGAAAATTTCACCAGCGTTAGCAATGGGAAACGCCATTGTATTGAAGCCAGCAGAAAACACTCCACTAACTGCAATGTTTTTTGCGGGGCTTTGTGAAGAGGCAGGAGTTCCTGCAGGTGTAATAAACATCATTAATGGTGCAGGAGAAACTGGAGCTGCTTTAGCAGCGCATCCAGATGTAAATAAAGTTGCTTTCACAGGTTCTACAGCTGTGGGTCGCTCTATACGTAAATCGACCGCAGGCCAAGGGAAAAAACTCACACTAGAACTTGGTGGTAAGTCAGCTTTTGTAGTTTTCGAAGATGCAGATTTAGATTCTGTTGTCGAAGGTGTAGTTGATGCTATATGGTATAATCAAGGTGAGGTTTGTTGTGCTGGATCAAGACTTTTAGTTCAAGCTAGTATAGAAGAATCACTTGTAAAAAAGCTCAAGGCCAGAATGGCCAATCTAAGGTTTGGAACTCCATTAGATAAATCAATAGATGTCGGATCTTTAGTGAGTTCACAACAGTTTTCTGAGATTTCAAAAATGGTTAAGGAGGGGTTGAAAAGTGGGGGTGAATTATTTTCACATGAAAAACCTGATTCTACATGCAATTACTATCCGCCGAGTCTTATTACAGATGTAGACTCTTCTCACCCTTTAGTGCAGGAGGAAATTTTCGGACCAGTGCTTGTTGTAAGTAGCTTTAGAACTCAGGAGGAGGCCATTAAACTGGCAAACAACACAAGATATGGTCTTGCGGCAAGTGTCTGGAGTGAGAATATAAATCGTGCTATGCATGTTGCTCCGGGACTTATTGCAGGGGTGGTTTGGATTAACTGCCACAATAAATTTGATGCAGCCTGTGGATTTGGTGGAGTGAAAGAATCCGGTTATGGAAGAGAGGGTGGAAAAGAGGGGCTTTTTGAGTACCTTAAACCAATAAAATCAGAATACAACAGTTCTATTTCACCTGTTAGTCCTAACGGCTTAGCTTCAAAACAAGAAATAGACAAAACTCTCAAGTTTTACATCGGAGGAAAGCAAACAAGACCTGATGGAGGAAACAGCTCTAAGGTTCTCAATGCGGACGGCAGTACTGCCGCTTTTGTTGGGTTGGGAAATAGAAAAGATATTAGAAATGCTGTAAGTGCAGCAAAAAAAGCTGAAAGCTGGAGTGGGGAATCAGGTCACTTAAAAGCCCAAATACTTTACTTTTTAGCGGAGAATTTATCAAATAGAAAAGATGAATTTGTTACTCGCCTTCAAACAAGTTGTGGCAGCTCTAAAAAGGAAGCTACATCCGAATTTGACGAGACAATATCTCGACTATTTAGCTATGCCGCTTGGGCGGACAAATACGATGGAGCTGCTCATAACGCACCATATAGGGGGGTTACGCTTGCTCTTCCTGAAGCAATAGGAGTGATAGGAATAATAGCTCCTGAGGAACAGCCGTTGTTAAATGCTATTTCCTTAATTGCTCCTGCTGTTGCAATGGGAAACTGCGTGGTTTTTGTCGCTGGAGAGCGTCACTCAAACATTGTATTTGAGTTGGTGTCAGCAATGGAGACTTCTGATATACCAGGCGGTGTGATTAATATCATCGCAGGAGATGTTAAAGAGTTGGCTCCTCATTTAGCTGGGCACGGTGAAGTGGGGTCGGTTTGGGCTTGGGCAAATAAAGATGTAATAAAAGAGGTAGAAACCCTAAGCGCTGAAAACTTGAAACGAACATGGTGTCATGATAATAACGATAGAAATTGGTTAAAAACTCAGGAGTGTGAAGGAGTAGAGTTTATAAGACATGCAACTCAGATTAAGAATATTTGGACCCCATATGGAGATTGATTGATGGCATTATTGAAATATTTACCTCAGGAGTTAATTCGCAAGAAACGCGATGGAAAAACTCTTACAAATTCTGAAATAGAATTTATTGTTAATGGCATGACTGACATGAGTTTTACCGATTCTCAGCTTGCCGCCTTTGCTATGGCTGTATACTTAAACGGTTTAAATATGGAGGAGAGAGTCTGTTTAACTCTGAATATGATGAACTCTGGAGATGTTCTGTCTTGGAATGATCTTAACTTAAATGGTCCAGTAGTAGATAAGCACTCTACTGGAGGTGTTGGCGATAAGGTGAGCCTTATGCTTGCTCCAATTGTTGCCGCTTGCGGTGGATATGTCCCTATGATTTCTGGCAGAGGGTTAGGTCACACAGGCGGAACATTAGATAAGCTCGAGAGCATTCCAGGTTATAACGCTATGCCAGATTACGACCTCTTTAGGCAAACGGTTAAAACTGTAGGTTGCGCTATAATAGGCCAAACCTCACGATTAGCTCCAGCAGATCAAAGGTTCTACTCAATCAGGGATATTACAGCTACAATAGAATCTGTAGGTATGATTACCGCTTCAATCTTATCTAAAAAATTAGCCTCTGGTTTAGATGCTTTAATCATGGATGTGAAAACCGGAAACGGAGCATTTTGCGCCACTTATGAAATGGCGCAAGAGGTTGCAAAAAGTATAGCAACTGTAGCTTCTAATGCAGGAGTCCCAACCCGGTGCTTAATCACAGATATGAATCAAGTTCTTGGGACAACGGTAGGTAATTCAGTAGAGATGCACGAATGCATTGAGTTTCTCACAAATCCTTCTAAGGCTGATAAAAGGTTGTTAAAAATCACATTAGACCTTGCAGCTCATATGCTTGAAATAAGTGGCATTACTACCGATCTTAAATCTGGGTTTGCGAAAGCAGAAAAAGCTCTTGCAGACGGTTCTGCAGCAGAAGTATTTGAAATGATGGTGAGCACATTGGGAGGTCCCAATGATTTAATCACCTCACCTCACAAACATCTTTCAGCAACGTCTATTTCAAAACCTATTGTTGCTGAAAAATCAGGGGTGATCTCCTCTATGGATGTAAGAGAAATAGGCCTTAGTATGGTAGCTATTAAGGCTGGACGGGTAAAGTCAACTGATCCAATAGATCACTCTGTGGGCCTAACAGAATTCGTGCAAGTTGGAGATCCTATTTTAAAAGGGGATACAATAGCCATTGCACATGTAAGAAGTAATTCGGATTATAAAATGCTTCAGAAAAGGTTGTCAAAATCCGTAGTTATTGATGAAACAGCCCCTGAATCGCCTCTAACTTATGAGATTCTCAGCAATTAACTTTATAAGTTATGGATGTAAGAAGACCAAATCAAAAAAAACGTGCCATAATTATTGTTCTTGACTCCTTAGGAATAGGCTCCAGTAAAGATGCTGTTAACTATGGCGATGAGGGATCTGACACATTAGGTCATATCGCAGAATTCTGTGATGCAGGCAAAGCGAATAGCAGTTACAGAGCCCAATCAGGACCGTTACACATTCCTAATTTAGCAAGATTAGGCCTTGCTGAAGCTGCAAAAGAAAGTAGAGGTAAACCCCTACCATATTCTGGTAAACCAAGTGTAATTGATGGCGTATTTGGCTATGCACAAGAAATCTCATCTGGCAAGGACACACCATCAGGGCATTGGGAAATATGTGGCTTACCCGTTCTATTCGATTGGGGGATGTTTCCTAACACGCCCAACTGTTTCCCAAAAAGCCTACTTGAGGAAATAATTTCAAAGGTAAACATCCCTGGCAGCCTTGCCAATTGTCACGCTTCCGGAACAAAGGTTCTCGAAGATTTCGGTGAGGAGCATATGAAAACAGGCAAGCCAATATTCTACACATCTGCTGATTCTGTTTTTCAAATTGCAGCTCATGAAAAAACGTTTGGCTTAGAAAAACTATATGACTTGTGTGAAATTGTACGAAAAATAATTGACCCTCTGAATATTGGTAGAGTAATCGCAAGACCATTTCTAGGTGATTCCGCCTCTGATTTCTTCCGTACATCGAACCGTCGAGACCTTACGACACCACCTCATGAGCCCACATTACTCGATCATGTTTCCGAAGCCGGACTTCCTGTTATATCTATTGGTAAAATTAGCGACATCTTTGCTGGTAAAGGAATTTCTAAAAGCGTCAAAGCACCTAACAACGATGGGATAATCAACCAACTATTAGACCAAATGAAGGTTGTTAATGAAGGATTGATTTTCGCCAATCTTGTAGATTTCGACAGTAAATATGGACATAGAAGAGATGTCCCTGGTTATGCAAATGCAATAGAAGAGTTCGATAGGCGACTTCCTGAAATTCTAAAGCTCACAGGCGATAATGACTTACTACTTATAACAGCTGACCATGGCTGTGATCCAACTTGGAAGGGGACAGATCATACGCGAGAACATGTACCGGCACTTTTCTTCTCTAAAAAAGTGTCTTCAAAAAACTTGGGGTTTTTATCAACATTTTCTGATATGGGTGCTACAATATCAAATCATCTGAAAACACCTGCTCTTAAAAACGGAGTTGTTTGCAACTTGTGGTGAATCTACAATCATATTTATCCTTAAAACCACAACTATAAAACCGACTAATACACAATCAAATCTATTGATTTAAAAATCAGAATTTATGATGGTATTAAGTCTAATTACACTGTAAACAAAGTAATTAAAATTATCGTTTCACATTTTTTCACAACCATTAATAAAACCTTATATTTACGCCTTCTATTGAACTGTCTGTAATACAACTGCGAATGATTCGGTTTACCACATTTATTTTTGCCATTTTGCTTTTCGCAAGCGCTGGTCTTGCCCAAGTCGGCTCTGGCACATTGAAAGGAAAAATCAGTGATTTCGACACCGGGGAACCTTTACCCTTTGCTAGTGTCGTACTATTTCTCAACGGAAACCAGGTTGCTGGTACTAACACTAATTTCGATGGTGAATACACGATAAAGCCTATTTCTCCAGGTACATATGAGGTGCTATTAAGTTTCGTTGGGTACCAGCCTAAGAAAATCACAGGAGTAAGAATCAACGCTAACAAAATACATTTTGTAAACGCTGAAATCTCTGCTGGAGTTATGGTGCAAGAAGCTGAGGTGGTTGAATATGCTGTCCCACTAATCGATAAAGATGGTGGAGCTTCAGGCGGTACTGTAAGTAGAGAAGATATTGATAAACTACCTGGTCGTTCAGCTACTTCAATAGCTACAACAGTTGCTGGAGCTAGTACTGCGGGAACAGGAGGTGGTATCTCAATCCGTGGAGCCCGAAGTTCTTCTACTTGGATTTACATAGATGGAATTAAAGTTCGCGGATCATCTGCTCTTCCAAAATCTGCCATTGAAGAAGTGCAAGTTGTTACAGGAGGAATCCCTGCTAATATCGGAGATGCTACCGGTGGTGTAATAAATATCTCACTTCGTTCTTCAAGCCGCAATTGGTTTGGTGGCGGTGAGGTTATCACATCAGGCGTTCCAATAGGGGAAACCGCTATTGGTTTAGATAAATTTGGTTACAACCTCGCTGAGGGAGTTGCTTCTGGTCCTATTCTTTTCAGAAAGGATGAGAACGGTGAAAAGACAGATCCTCTATTAGGTCTATTTTTAGCTGGTAACATCACATATCAAAAGGATCCACGTCCAACATTCGGCGGAGTTTACAGAATTACAGATGAAGCTCGTGACTCACTTATCGCTAATCCTCTAAGACAGAACATTAGCGCTTCAGGAGTAATAAATGGAGCTCTTTATAATGCTGATTTCCTATCTGGGGATGATTTTACGAAAGTTGACACTCGAATGAATGTCGGAACAACAAGCGCTAATATCGTAGCAAAATTTGACATTAGCACAAATGAAACAACTACATTAACGTTTGGAGGAACTGCTTCAGGAGGGCGCAGTAACAACTTTAGTTACTCTGGATCTTTAATGAATTGGGACAACAATGCTCTCAGTACTAGCTATGATTGGAGAGCATATGCTAAGTTCAGCCAACGTTTCGTAAACGAGCAAGGTGAAAACGCGAGCAACCTAAGTAATGTTTTCTACCAGATAATGGTCGACTATAGCCAAAGCTATTATAACTCACAGGATGCAAACCACCGTGACGACTTCTTTAAATATGGTCACGTAGGGACGTTTAATGTTTACAATAGAAATTCATACGATTATAATCCAATAACAGGTAGATTCGTTCACAACGGTTGGGAAGACACTCTAGTAACATTCGAGGCTTCTCAATTCAATCCGGAACTTTCTGCTATAAATAATCAATATTTCTCGCTTTTTGAACAAACGCCTTATGACCAACGTGAAGACGGGCCTTACGAGAGTCTTTTAGAAGTTCAAAATGGAAATGCTTTGTTAAATGGTCAAAGTCCATCATCTACCTATGGCTTATATAGCTACATAGGTACTCAAAGTGGTTCATACTACACATCTAACAATACTCAATTCCGTGTAAGCGCTGCTGGTTCTGCTGACATTGGCGACCACGCTATTCAGATGGGATTTGAGTACGAGCAACGTAAAGATGCTTTTTTCTCTCTAGCTCCAACAGGACTTTGGACGCTTGGTCGCTTACTTACTAACTCACATATTAAGGAGTTGAACTTTAATGATTCTACTATTACTAACATAGGAACCGAATACTACGTTACTTATGGAAGGTTGATTGGTGACAATCAATTTCTATTCGATAGAAACCTCAGACGCGCTTTAGAACTTAATCCATTTGGCAACGACCTAATAAATATTGACGGAATTGATCCTGACTTCTTCACTCTAGATATGTTTGGAGCAGATGACCTACTTAATCAGGGAAGTAACCTCGTAAATTACTCTGGGTATGATCCCTACGGAAATAAACTTTCTGGAAGACCTACAATTGAAGACTTCTTTAATGACACAAATGAAGACGGTTTTAATACAAGGCCTATCGGAGCATTTGAACCTATATACATCTCAGGATATATTATGGATAAGTTCACATTCGATGATATCATCTTTAATTTAGGTGTACGTATTGATAGATTTGACGCTAACCAAAAAGTGCTAAAAGATCCTTATGTAATAGCAGATGCTTATACTCTCGGTGATGTAACAAGTGAATTAATTGCCAGTGAAATTGATGGCGAAGTAATTATTCCTTCAAACATCGGAGACGACTTCATTGTTTATGTTGATGATTTAGATAACCCTAACGCTATTGTAGGTTACCGTGATGGAGACACTTGGTACAATTCAGTAGGAACTGAAATTACTGACCCAGATATTCTCGCTGTAAATGAGCCATATCCTGCACCGTGGTTAGTTGAAGGGCCTGATACAGAGTTAAATGGAAGCGCCTTTAAAGATTTCGTTCCTGCGGTAAACATTATGCCACGTATTTCATTCTCATTTAACATCTCAGACGAGGCCGTTTTCTTTGCTCATTATGATGTGCTAACACAGCGACCTACTTCAAATAACCGCTTTTCACCTATTGATTACTTATTTATTGAAAGTCGCAATTCTCTGATTTCAAATCCAGATTTGAAGCCGGAAAAGACGATTGATTACGAATTGGGTTTCCAGCAAGTACTTTCAAAGACTTCTAGTCTTAAAATTTCTGCTTACTATAAGGAAATGCGTGATATGATTCAGGTGAGAAATTTCACTGGAGCTTATCCTCGTCCATATAGAGCATTCGGTAATCTTGACTTCGGTACAGTTAAAGGTTTCACAATGGGATATGATATGCGTCGTACTGGTAACGTTAGAATTAATGCTAACTATTCGTTGCAATTTGCTGATGGTACTGGATCTTCCACAGAGACAGCACTGGCCCTCATTAATGCTGGACTTCCAAATCTTAGATCTATAAGCCCACTTACTTATGACCAACGTCATAGAATTGTTACCAACATAGATTACAGGTATGGTACTGGTGAAAGCTATAACGGTCCAGTTGCTAACATAGGAGGAAAAGAAAGACAGCTATTCTCTGAAATGGGATTCAATCTAATTGCAAACCTCGGATCTGGGACACCATATACGGCGTCAACAATTGCAACTCCTATAACTGGTGAAATAAGTCCCTCAACAGAAGGTTCTATTAACGGTTCTCGCCTTCCATGGCAGTTCAATATGGACATGAACATTGATAAGAACTTTACGTTAAACTTTGGAGGAGAAGGAGAGGCTGCGAAATCCGTTAACCTTAATGTTTATTTGTGGATAGGTAACGTATTAAACTCTCAAAACATCAATTCTGTTTACAGATTTACAGGTGTGAGTAATGACGATGGATATCTTGCTGCTGCTCAATACCAACCTTTAATTGAGAGCCAAACGAATCCAGATTCATTTAGAAACTACTACCAGATGTATACAAATAACCCTTTTAACTTAGGTGTTCCGCGTACACTTCGTTTAGGTGTGAAATTTGACTTTTAATGTTGCATAGTAAGAAAATTATGAAACGTATTCTTTCCATATTAGCTGTTGTACTAATAGCACAACCATTATTTGCATATAAATATATAGGGAATGGTGGCCCAGGAGCTACAGACAACTCTAGCGATAACGGATCTGTTGTTCAGCCACAATTACGTTCAGCTGCTTGTGCTCCAGCTACCGCTCTCAGAAACATTGAGTGGAACAACGTAAGAGCACTTATTGAAACCGGTGGATCACTTTGGCAAGATCGTGCAACCTCTTCAGCTTCTTACGAAGTTCCTAAAGGTGGAGGTGTGAGTTCATTATATGCTGGAGCTCTTTGGATGGGCGGGATTTCACCAGACCAACAATTAAAATTAGCTGCCCTTACATTCCGTAACAGAGGTAATGATTACTGGACAGGGCCTTTAACGATAGATGGTTCTGCAGAAATTGATGCTTCGACTTGCCAACAATACGATAATTTCTTCGTTTCAACTAGATCTGACGCTCAACTACATAGATCGTACTTTGATGCATTAAAAACTGAAACTGCTGATGAAGAATTCCCTGATGGATACGCAATTCCTTCTTATTTCTTCGATTATCCAGCTCATGGAAACACAGCTCTTAATCAAGATTTCTATCTTGCTCCTTTTAAGGATTATGATGGGAATGGATTTTATGACCCTTCCCAAGGAGATTATCCTTGGTATGATTTCATATCTGAGATAGATTGTGGAAGACGTTTAAGAGAAGATATCGTACCTCTTTATGGAGACCGTAATTTCTATTGGATATTTAACGATAAAGGGAATGTTCACTCTGAGTCACAAGGTGAGCCTATAGGTATGGAAATTCGCTCTCAAACATTCCAGTTTTCAACGAATGACGAGGTGAACAATATGACATTCCATAATTATGTTCTTATTAACCAAGGTACACAGACTTTAGGGGATACATACTTTGGAGTTTGGGTTGATGCAGATGTGGGAACTGCTACTGACGATTACGTGGGTTGTGATGTACAAAGAGGTCTTGGATACGCTTATAATGGTGACGCTTACGATGAGACTTCATCTAGTTCTGCTGGTTACCTTGAAAACCCTCCTGCTGTTGGTATCGATTTCTTTGAAGGTCCATATCAGGATGCCGATGAAATTGACAACCCACTAACTACTAACTTCTCTGACGCTGTTGATTCATTAGGGATTCCTTACGCAGGAATTGGTATTGGATATGGTGATGGGGTTATCGATAATGAAAGATTCGGAATGCGCCGCTTTGTTTACTACAACAATAGCGGGAGTAATTTAAATGGAGAGCCTTCAACACCTCTTCATTACTACAATTATATGAATGGTATTTGGCTTAATGGCCAAACAATGTCACCGGGTGGTGATGGAACAACTCAATCAGAAATCCAAGCTCACTACATGTTCCCTGGAGATACAGACCCATATAACTGGGGTACTCAAGGTGTTGATATCGACTATTGGTCTGAGGTAGGTGAAGGAAACCCTCCAGCTGACCGTAGGTTTATTCAATCTGCTGGACCTTTCACCCTAGAACCTGGTGATTATAATAACATTACAATGGGTGTTGTTTGGGCTAGAGGAACGAATGGAGACCCAGAACAAAGTGTAAGCTTGTTGAGACAAGCTGATGATAAAGCTCAGGCTTTATTCGACAACTGTTTCGAAATTGTGAGCGGCCCTGACGCGCCTGATGTTAGTATCCAAGAATTGGAGAATGAGGTGATTATTTACCTTACTAATGAAAACTCCCTTTCAAACAACTTCCACGAAGAATATGTACAATTCGATCCCGGTATTCCGAAATTAAATATAGATGGAGAAGAGTACGATAGTCTTTCACGATCATACACATTCCAAGGATATCAAATCTATCAACTTTCAGACAACACTGTTTCTGCAGCAGATCTTGAAAACGTGGAAATGGCTAGATTAATTTACCAATGTGATGTTGCCGATGAAATCGATATTATCTTTAACTACGAGGATGACGATATTATCCCTGTTGCTGTACCTATCTTAATGGTTAACGGAGAAAACGAAGGAATTTCTCACAGTTTTAGAGTTACTACAGATGTTTTTGCACAAGGTGATAATAAGCTGGTAAACTACCGCACTTACTACTTTATGGCCCTTGCGTACGGATATAATATGTACGAGCCATATGATTCGGGAGCCGGTACCGGCCAAGACATACCATACAAAGCTTCACGTAAAGGAGCTATAGGTTCTATCCGTGTTTACTCAGGCACCCCTCACCTCCCCTCACCT
>DQKQ01000163.1 GCA_015660615.1 Flavobacteriales bacterium | reverse complement strand
GTTGAATCTCTCTCCCCTCACTTTCATATCCCTGTTCAGCCCAAACAAACTTCCTCACCCCATCCATCTCAAACCTCACAACAGGTTTCATATCCTGAGTTCCGAAAATGCTTCTATCTAAACCTTCACTCACCTCCATTAATTCATCATAGCCTCCATGGACGAATACTCTTGCCCCATCTACTTCTCTGAGGTAATCAAACAATTCCTTTTTACCTTTCTTTACTCCATCCTCCCCTCCAAAGCCTTCGAGATGGGCAAGGCCTATGTTAGTTATTATCCCCAAATTAGGTTCAGCTATCCTAGCTAAATTAGCGATCTCCCCGATATGATTAGCCCCCATCTCTACTACTAAAAATTGACAATCCCTCGGTGCTGAGAGAATGGTTAGTGGTACCCCGATATGATTATTAAGGTTTCCCTTAGTTGCGTGAACCTTGAATTTCTTCGACAACACCGCCGCCGTAAGTTCTTTCATCGTCGTCTTGCCGTTACTCCCTGTTATACCTAGTACCGGCATCTCGATAAATGTACGTCTATAGTATTTCGCTAAGTTTTGTAATGTTTTAAGAACATCATCAACTAAAATGATTTGGTCTGAAACCCCTATGCTAGCATCATCTACGACAGCTGCTATACATCCCGATTTTAAAGCATCATGTGCGAATTTATTGCCATCGAAATTCTCACCATGTAGAGCAAAAAACAGCATTCCTTTCCCACAAGCTCTAGTGTCGGTAGTGATTCCATTTTCTGCTTTTAAGAAAAGCTCATATAATTCCTCAATATGCATATATCTGCAGTTATTAAAAAAACCCTAACGCACAATGTACGTTAGGGTTTTAAAAATTTTCAAGTTAATGATTTATTGACCTTAGTAAGGAACAGGAGTACCCACTCTTGTCATCGCACAACGGAAGCCAATAGTCGATGATGACTGATTCTCATCCATAAAGCGACGGGTTCCAGGAACGAGCCAGTAAGCTCTGTCATCCCAGCTACCACCTTTATAAACTCTAGATTCGTTATTTACAAGACTAGACCCTCCATAGTCGTACATACGACCCGAGTTTTCTGATGCGTCATCAGGGTTTCCAAAATCAACAGAACTGTTGATATCACCATCACGATAATCAATGTTGTCAGCTATTCTGTAGTTAGTTCTTCCGATGTTTTCTTCGAGAGTAACATCTCTATATCTCATATCGCCAGGAATAGCAACGATATTTTTACTAAAACCTTTCCTCATATCAGATGCAATAAGAGCTTCGCTGTCAATAATAAGTTCCATAGCTTCAGCCATAATCACTTGACTTTCTTCCTCTTGGCGTTTAAAACTAACTTCCTGTGCAGTTTCAATTTTTAAGTCTAAACCATCGAGTAACTCTTCATCTTCAGGTGATAAGCCGACACCTCTATTGTCAGATTTGTATTTCTTTATGAACTCAGCTGTTCTATCTATATCATATACAACGTAGTCGTATTTATCTTCCGGCTTCCCTTCAGCATTCTTAACCATAGTTTGGAAATCATTACCTCTAAATGAACGGAAAGCATCGTTATCTAGGTGAGATAACGGACGGTAAACATCCATAACCCATTCGTTTACGTTTCCAGCCATGTTGTATAAACCGTAGTCATTAGCTGCATAACTACGCACATTTACAGTGATATCACCTGCATCATCTAAAGCTCCAGCAACTCCCATATAATCTCCACGTCCTTTTACAAAGTTAGCATTTACTTTTCCGTATTCCTTATTTCTTAGATCGTCATTTCTAATATAGTGACCATCCCAAGGGTAGGTTCTCCTCTCATCGATAAGCTCTCCGTAGCTATTACCGATTAAGCCTAGGGCAGCATATTCCCACTCAGCCTCAGTTGGTAGTCTGTAATCGGGTAGAAGCAATCCATCTTCTAACTTAATGTCACGATAACCACTTGAGTTAGGTCTGAAATCTTTGACACCTTCAACTTCACGCTCACCTATATATTGTCTATTAAGATAGGTTGACGTTGTGAAATGCTCTTCATCCATTTGGGCCTCTGGGTTATGAACTAAAAGTCCCTCTCTAATTAAGATATTTTCATTTACTCGGTCAGTTCTCCATTTACAAAAATCATTTGCTTGATTCCAAGACACTCCTACTACTGGGTAGTCACGATATGAAGGGTGACGTAGGTAGTATTTTACCATTGGCTCATTGTAAGCGAGCTTTTCACGCCAAGCTAATGTGTCAGGAAGTGCACGCTCAACAATTTCAGGGAATGAATTTCCGTAAACTCTTTCAAGCCATGTTAGGTACTCAAGCCAAAACATATTTGTTACTTCTGTTTCGTCTAGATAGAATGAAGAAACGGTTACACGTCTTGGTGCGTTATCCCATGATCCCATTAGATCATCTTCAACTTGTCCCATTGTGTAAGTCCCACCCTCAATAAATATAAGCCCTGGGCCAGTTTGTTGCTCGAAAAAAGAAGGTTTTTCAAATCCTCCATTGTCAGATGAGTTGTACGACCAGCCTGTAGCTCCAGAACGCTCTTTAAAGCATCCAGTGAGTGCGGCCATCATTACAAAAAGTGAAAGAATGCTTGTGGGTTGTTTCCAGGTCATCTTGTTCTTTGTTTAAATATGTTAGTTTATCGTTCTTGCAGGTAAGCTCGTCCGATAATAAATCGTTTAATGTCTATCTATAACTAAAAAGTAGGGCAAGGTATTTTACGGAACTTACCTTTTCTTTGTTTACTGTCGAATTTCAAGGTCATACTAAGCTCGTGAGCACCACCTGTAGCTGGAGTTAGCTCTGATATTGTAATATCGTAACTATAACCAAATCGCAAGATGTCGGTTTCTATACCTACAACAGCAATTAATGCATCTCTATATTCAGTAAATGCGATCCCTCTATACCAAACACCACCAAATAAAGGTCCTTTGTTTACAAATAAGCCTAAGTTCATCTGCTTAAATTCGGCTTGTTGACGGAAAAGGAAGCTTGGAGATATTGACGCAACCTCTTCTCCTTTGATGTTTGTTTTAATAGGGAGCTTGGCACCAGCGTGGATGGTAAGCTTCATAGGAAGACGACTTAACCCTACAACTAATGATTCGTTAGGTTCATTTAAGTGGTGAGCGGCAAAACCCAAATGGAATTTATTGGTGAATAGAATCACTCCAGTTCCGAAATCTACATTTTGGATTGTCCCTCCTCTAGGCGTGTCTTGTGTCTCATAAATAAATCCTCTTCGGGGATCTATCATATCGCCAAAAGTCAGGTTGCTCCAATCTAATGACTTCTGGAAGTAGCTAGCTTCGAGAGCCGCTCTTAAAGAAATCTTACGAGTTAGATTTT
>DQKQ01000180.1 GCA_015660615.1 Flavobacteriales bacterium | reverse complement strand
GCATGGATCGTGGAAGGTGATTCGCTTTCCTTTAAAGGGGTGGTCGTCAGCAAGTGTTAGTTTTCCATCAGCAATTAATGTTGCTATAAACTGGCTGTGGTGCATTACTTCATATTTCCCCCCGAGTTCTGGGTATTCGTTCCTCATGATGTTAAAGCAGTGAGGGCAGCCTGTAACAATTTTTTTGATTCCATAGCCGTTTAGGACGGAAATGTTTGCTGCAGCTTGCATTTGGAATAGAAATTCGTTTCCAGCTCGCTTAGCAGGATCACCTGTACAGCTTTCCTCTGCACCGAGTACAGCAAAACTTACTTCAGTATGATGTAATATTCTTGCAATTGCTTTGGTTATGCTTTTTGCTCTATCGTCAAAACTTCCAGCACAGCCAACCCAGAAAAGAACATCAGGAGCTTTTCCCTCTGCGGTCATTTCCGCCATTGTAGGAACTTTAAAAGTATTCATTGTTATGCTTCTTTAATCCAATCTCCTCTGCTCGCTGCGGGGAAAGCCCACGGAGCACCGTTATTTTCAATATTGTTAAACATAGCAGTTATAGGTTCAGGAGATTTGCTATCCTCCATAATGAGGCTTCTGCGCATGTCTAAGATGATTCCCATAGGACTGATATTTATAGGACAGGCATCTACACATGCTTGGCATGAGGTGCAAGCCCAAAGTTCTTCTTCAGAAATATAGTCCCCCAATAATTTCTTTCTATCATCTTTAAACTCACCAGAATTAGAATCTCTATTTTCTCCCATTTCATCCATTCTGTCTCTACAATCCATCATTATCTTCCTAGGCGACAATTCTTTTCCTGTATTGCTAGCAGGACAAACAGAAGTACACCTACCGCACTCAGTGCATGAGTAGGCCTCCATAATCTGTTTCCAGGTTAGATCTGAGCCGTCTTTTACTCCAAAACACGGAGTATCCTCTACTTCCCCTTCAGGTAATGGGGCAGGAGTAGCGTACGGATCGGCAGTGGGGTCCATCATAAGATCCACTTCCTTTTTCACAGATGCCATATTATCCATCTTAGCACTTTCGTCAAGATTAGAATAATAGGTGTTAGGGAAAGCGAGTAAAATATGGAAGTGTTTCGAGTAGGGCACGTATACCAGAAATGATAGAACTCCTGCAATGTGGAACCACCAAAATCCACGTTCAGCAAATACCAATCCCACATCGCTAAGACCTACATAAAGAGGGGTGAGGTATTGGCTTATCGGAAAACTACCTGCTACACCGTAGTGCTCAAGTCCTCTTCCCATTGCAATTGAGTCTGCAGCATTCATGCTTAGAAAAGCGAACATCAGTAAAATCTCAGCAACTAATATGATGTTCGCATCTAGAGACGGCCAACCACCCATTTCCTTTGATTTAAATCGAGCTAAACCTATTACGTTTCTTCGTATTAAAAACACAGCACAAGCAACAAGAACTCCCAAGGCAAGAAACTCAAATGCCCAAATTAACAAATCGTAAATAGGACCAACAAAAGAAAATATACGATGTGTACCTAGTATTCCATCAATCACAATCTCGAGCATTTCGAGATTTATGATAACGAACCCGGCATATACAAATATGTGTAGGATACCTGCTACTGGTCGAGCTACCATCTTGCTTTGGCCTATAGCTACAAGCGCCATAGTCTTCCAGCGCTCAGCTTTGCGATCAGATAAATCAATATTGCGCCCCATATTAATATTGCGGCGGATAAAAGCAACGCGGCGAGCGAAAAGAGAAATTCCCAGCCCTAACATCAAGACAAAAATAAACTGTGAAATCATCGTGTTTTCAGCCTTTTATTGTTGTTTCCCTATTTCCTCACGAATCATTTTCTCCATTCGTTTGATATCTCCTCTAGACATCTTCGCATCTTGTTTTCTTCCGAAAAGGCTCACCCTAACATACTTCCAAGGGTTCAGCTGTAAATCGTCTAAAAGCTCTTGTATTTCAATATTAGATTCGACTAAACCATTGTAAAGTGAGTCGTCAACCATTAATTTACCCAAGGTTCCTTCACCATTATTAACTCGTTTTGTCATAACGGTGATTTCTTCCATAGCTCTGTCAGCTTTAGCCATCGTTGTAGCAATATCTACTTTAACTAAGGAGTCACTTAGGTCAGAAAAATTAGAAATTATGTTTGTAATCTTCTTATTATTGTTGCTTAAGTTAAGAGCTAAAGCATCAATATTAGACATTACTCTAGTAAAGATAATTTTATTCTCCTCAACAAGACCGTCAAGATTTTCAGCAGTGTTTTCAAGTGTTCTGAGCGTTCGTTGCATGCTTTCAAATGCAGATGGGAGGCCCTGTGTCGCATCGTCTTCAAAGACTGCTTTCATATTCAAAAGAATATCGTCAACACCTTTAATCAGCTCTTCAGTCTTACGCCTAAGTGGTTCTAATTCCTTTTTTACAGCAGCTGTGATATCCATCTCAACGGAAGAAAGTAGAGTGTCTCCATCTTGAATATATATATCTGTAATGCCAGGCTCAATTTTTATAGCCTTTGTGCCAAAGAGGTCGGAAGAGTAAATTTTTGCATCAGAGTCAATCGGTATTTTAAGATTAGATTCTTCAATAGTAAACTCTACAAGTAGAG
>DQKQ01000005.1 GCA_015660615.1 Flavobacteriales bacterium | reverse complement strand
TTGATCTTTTACGGCTGGCCAAATATCATCTGAGATATATGCACGAGAGGCTGCGGAACATTTTTGGCCTTGATACTCGAAAGAGCCACGTAGAAGCCCTGTAGCAACGGCTTTAGTGTTAGCGCTACTGTGAGCCACAACGAAGTCTTTACCGCCTGTCTCTCCAACAATTCTAGGATACGACTTATAAGTTTCGAGATTGTCTCCTATCGTTTTCCAAAGGTGGCGGAAGACAGCAGTAGATCCAGTGAAGTGGAGACCCGAGAAGTCAGGATGATTAAAAATAACATCTCCTGCCACTTTACCGTCAATAGCAATTAGATTAATCACGCCGTCAGGAACACCAGCCTCACGAAATATTTCCATGAGAACTTGAGCGCTGTACATTTGAGTGCCCGCAGCTTTCCAAACCACTACATTTCCCATTAATGCCATACAGGCAGGTAAATTTGCGGCTATAGCAGTAAAATTGAAAGGTGTTAAAGCGAAAGTGAATCCCTCTAAGGCCCTGTACTCAGTTCTATTCCAAACACCTTCAGAGCTCTCAGGCTGGACAGCCAGAATCTCCTGAGCGAAGTAAGCGTTAAATCTTAGGAAGTCAATAAGCTCACATGAAGCATCAATCTCTGCTTGATAGCAATTCTTTCCTTGAGAAAGCATTGTTGCTGCATTAAGTTTGGCTCTGTACTTACCTGCAATGAGGTCAGCTGCTTTTAAAAATATTGTTGCTCTATCAACAAATGAAAACGCAGCCCATTTCTTGCGTGCTGAAAGCGCTGCAGTGATAGCCGCATCAACGTGAGAAGCATCCCCATAGTTAGAGTGACCAAGGACTTTTCCGTGCTCATGTGGAGGCGTCATAGGTCGTTTGTCAGATGTGCGAACCATATCACCACCTATATACATAGGTACATCTATGGGGTCTTGATTGTACATTTTATTGTACATATCTTGAAGTTCTTCACGCTCTGGTGAGCCTGGAGCGTATGATAGAACCGGTTCGTTTACCGGAAAAGGGACTTGAAATGTTCCGTGTGCCATATTGTTAATTAATAATTGTTGCAAAATTACTTATTAGCATCTAAGCAGAGCCATGCTTTACTACTTTTAGGAATAATATGAACCTCTTTATTAAATACTCTACAATTTTATTTATTGCGCAGAGCTTCATTTCCTTTTCACCTGTAGCCCAAACCTCAAATCCCACTTCCGCCTCCGCCGCCGCTTTCTACCTTGAAGGCAACATGATGGAGGCGAATATGCAGTACGGAGCTTTGCTTAGTGTAGAACCTGAAAATATTGATTACCAATACTATTACGCCGTAACCTGCACGGCCGATTCAGCCCTCAGAATGGAAGGCATAGATCGATTGAGAGCTTTAGAGGGTTTAGGTTCATTCGGCGGAGAACGTTTGTTTTTCTTAGCTCTTGCCTATCACCATTCGTCAGATTATCTTCCTGCGATAAAGATTTTTAAGAGGGCGGAGCAAAGTGCGGTGAGGAAGTCTGTTTGGCTTTCCGAACTAAAATTAAGGTTAGCCCAATGCGAAGCCGCTATGGAAAATCAAACATCATTGACTTACTTCACTCGCCATTCCTCAGTGACGGTATCATTAGAAGATTTCTTCAGATCTATCACCACAAATGACTCTCCCTACAGGATGATACTTCTTCCCACAGAGCTTAGGACGAAGTATGATAAAAAGAAGGGGTGGGTAAGCCCGGTAGCCTTCGATGCAGAAGCTGACCTGATGTATTTCAGTTCTTACGGGAAGAAAGGAGAAACAGGCTTAGACATCTACTCTTCTAAGATTTTAAATGACGGCTCGCTCGCTTTGCCGGTCCGCCTTCCAGAATCGGTAAATTCCCTTTCTGATGAAATAAATCCATTTTTTCACGCCGGGAGCTCCACTTTGATATTTGCCTCGAATAGGCAGTCCTCTTTAGGCGGTTACGATATATTTTCTTCAGAATTGATAACATCTTCGGGCTCTTACCTAGATTGCTCGGCTTTTCAGTCGGGGATTAACTCTCCATTGAATGAATTCGCTTATTATCCTCTTGATTATATAGGGAAAGGTTGGTTAGTTAGTGATAAGACCGGATACTTTTCGGAAACAATTCTTTCAGAGATAGAGCTTGATATTGATGTTCAAATAGAGCCTCAGGTTGAAGCTGAAGTTGAAGTTGAGATCAAGACCGAGGTCGTTTTCGAGGATGTTATAGAGGATGTGGCAGAAGTAGCAGAGCCTATCGAAATTATCATCCCTGTGGAACCTGATAAACAGGAAACACAGCAAAAACCTAATTTAGAATTATCCAGCAGCTTGTCTATACAAGTAGGTGTGTTTAGTAATGAACCGGATGTAAATCTGCTTCCATTTGATTTTAATCTTTTCACATTAATTTTACCTAATGGATTATATAAAGTTTTTGCTGGTCCTTATGAGAATGAAGCTGAGAGGGCAAAGTATAAGCAAAAGCTTATCGAAGCTGGATTTACAGATGTGTTCAATGTTGTTGCCAAACCCTAAGAGGGATAATTATGCAAATTAAATCTTTATTTTTTAACCTTATCTTGCTGCTATTAAGTCTAATAGTATTTGAATCTTCAACCTTTGCTCAAACTAAAATTAACGAAGTGCTTGCATCTAATCAACTGGCATTTTTTGATGACTTTTTCGAATATGATGATTGGCTAGAAATATATCATGAAGGTCCTATTTTAAATCTGGCGGGGTATTATTTGAGCGATAGAGCAGATAATCTAACTAAATGGCAGTTCCCATTTGATGATGCTGGTAATACTACGGTTTTGCCAGGGGGGCATATGATCGTTTGGCTTGACAATGATGCAGAGCAAGGGTCTAATCACGCAACTTTTAAGCTTTCGCCTGATGGGGAAGGGGTTTATCTGACCCAACCTGATGGAATAACGATTGTAGATTCATTGACGTTTCCTCAACAGCAGACGGATATTAGTTATGGGCGCGAGTGTGATGGTTGTGAGGAATGGATTTATTTTAACGTCCCCACGCCAGATTATTCTAACTCAGTAACACAGCTTACAACGCCACTGTTATATATTAATGAGGTGCTGATTTCGAACACCAATAATCTTCTGGATGAGAATTTTGAGGCAGATTCTTGGGTTGAGATCTACAATCCGAATTCATTCCAGGTAAATTTAGGTGGGTATACATTTTCAACGTTAGAGGGTGACTCATACACAGTGGTAGATAACCTACCATGGGAGACGACAGTAGAAGAGGGGGGGTTTTTGCTTTTTTGGTTAGATGGAGATATGGAGCAAGGAGGGCATCATCTAGATATTGTGCCTAACATTTCATCAGGAACCCTTATATTAACAGGTCCTGACGAGGATGTTGCTGATGTGTATAATTATGAAGTAGCGCTTGCAAACAATAGTTGGGGGAGAGTCTCTGACGGCTCCCCGTCAAGTTCATGGTTCAGTACCCCTACGCCTCGGGTGTCAAATACATTGTTAATTATTCCACCAGCCCCTTTAGTTATTAATGAATTGATGTCATCTAATCTTTTAGATACGATTGATGAATCGGGGATACATGAGGATTGGTTTGAGATAGTAAACACGTCTGAATACGACGTCGATTTGGCTGGATATTATGTTACTGACAGATTAAATAACCCGATGAAATATCAGTTTCCTTTAGGAATTCCTGATTCTACTGTGATTGAGCCCGGCGGTTACGTTTTAATATTTGCAGATGAAGATGGTTCTGAAGGTTGGAATCACACAAATTTTAAATTCAACAGCTCAGGCGAGGTTCTAGTACTGAGATCTGTGGATGGTTTTTCTATTGCAGATTCAGTTCATTTCCCTTCGCTAAGTCTTGACAATAGCTGGGGAAGAGATATTGATCTAACAGGGGAATGGAGAGTTTTCACAGCTGGGGAGACAACACCGGAATATTGTAATGTATGTACTTCGTCCATTTCAGAGAATCTTCTATTCCCTTTAAGTGAATTCGTTTGTTATCCAAACCCAGTTTCAGCAAATGCCTCAATTGCAGTTTCTCACCCATCAGAGCTCCATGATTTGAAAGGGAGAGTGGTACAGAGATTTCTATATGCGGGAATGCATGTAATAACGGTTCCTCGCGGGTTATATTTTCTGAAAGAAAATGATAGCGACATATCAAAGTATAATGTCATTAAAATAATTGTAGAGTAATAAGTTTATTGATTTATTGCTACTCGATTATGAACTCACTATATTTGCGCCCTGAAATCGGGTAAATGTGAGGATTTATCCGTTGATTTATTTCTGAATTACCATCCTCACTTAGGTGATTCATACAAATAAGGGACGCAATGAACGAAGCAACCCAAGATCCTGAAGACGCAAAAACTAATGCCGTCGAAAAGGACACTCCCATAGTGGAGACCACAGCAGTTGAAGAAGCCGCTACACCAGAGCTAGTTGAAGAAGTAAAGGA
>DQKQ01000215.1 GCA_015660615.1 Flavobacteriales bacterium | reverse complement strand
TCCGCCCTGAGACGAATATTGAGATGATCGATGCTATGGATATCGCTCGTGAAAGGGCTGATGTGGGGGTGGTCGTCTTAACTGGTGAGGGTGATATTGCTTTTTGCAGCGGCGGAGACCAAAACGTAAAAGGTGTCGGCGGCTACATCTCCAAAGACGGAGTCCCTAGACTTAACGTCCTCGATTTGCAAAAACGTATCAGATCCCTGCCTAAACCTGTAATAGCTATGGTAAATGGCTACGCAATTGGTGGAGGACATGTTCTTCACGTTGTCTGTGATTTAACAATAGCGGCGGACCACGCGAAATTTGGTCAAACCGGACCAAAAGTGGGGAGCTTCGATGCTGGGTTTGGTTCTAGCTACTTAGCTGATATGGTAGGCCAAAAGAAGGCAAGGGAAATTTGGTTCCTTTGTGAACAATACACCGCAGCCGAGGCTGAGAAAATGGGTATGGTAAATAAGGTCGTGCCTCTCGCAAATTTAGAAGAAACAACGGTAGAGTGGTGTCGTACTATTATGAAGCACTCTCCTCTTGCTATTCGCATGATTAAGCGCGGGCTTAACGCAGAGCTTGACGGTCAACGCGGTTTGATGGACTTTGCCGGTGACGCGACCCTGATGTACTATCTAATGGAAGAGGCACAAGAAGGTAAAAATGCATTTTTAGAAAAGCGCGAACCTAATTTCCAGCAATTCCCTAAATTCCCTTAAAGGAAAAACAAAATGGCATCACTTAAAGCTTGGGTAAAAGCTGGAAGGCCTAGGACTCTTCCTCTTGCGATTACGTGTGTGCTTATAGGAGCAGCTATCTCGCTTTCTCCTTCTGACTTCTCACTCGACAAACTTCCTGACGCTAAGTTTTACACTGTGTTTGGCCTAACTATTCTTACGGTAATTTATTTACAGGTTCTTGCGAATTTCGCTAACGATTATGGAGATTTCAAAAAAGGCACGGATGGGCCAGAGAGATCCGACCGTGCCATGGCTTCTGGGGAAATATCTGAAAAGGAAATGAAAAGGGCGCTTGTCGCCACTTCAATAAAAGCTTTTATTGTAGGGAGTGCTACTGTGTTTTTTGCCCTAGATTTTGACCTGACTAAGTCAGCCATCACACTATTCTTTATCACGCTAGGATGTAGCTCCATATATGCTGCAATACGATATACTATGGGAACTGGGGCTTATGGTTATAAAGGCCTGGGAGATGTTGTCGTATTAATATTTTTCGGGTACATAGGCGTTTTAGGTGTTGCCTATCTCCTATCCGGAGGGTTGAATTTATACTGGCTTTTACCAGCCACCTTTTCAGGTCTTATGTCTGTTGCAGTTCTAAACCTTAACAATTTACGCGATCACGAAAACGATGCTAAATCTGGCAAGAATACAATCGTAGTGAAATTGGGGTTTAAAAATGCCAAACTTTATCACGCTGCATTAATCTTGGTGAGTTGGGCCGCAATGCTGCCTTTTTTATTCGGAATGAACGATCTACCTGTATGGAAGGGTGGCATGTGGTATGTCTTAATCGCTCTTATTCAACTCAAGCACTTGGTTTTTGTAATGAAAACTACGAAACCAGAACGATTAGATCCAGAACTTAAAAAAATCGCTCTAACAGCTTTTGTAGTCGCTCTTTTTATGTTCTTAACCGTTACAGCATAACGATGGCAACCATTGAATTCATATCACACCCATTAGAATTCAAAAGACCTGCGCGCACTTCTCGCGATACATTAATAAGTAAACCAAGTTTTTTTTTATCAATAGAAGATGATGAAGGTCGAAGAGGGACAGGAGAGTGCAGCTTAATTCCAGGCCTTAGCCTAGAGTCTGAAAAGGTTGCAAGAGAAGCTTTAGAGCAACTGACGAAACTAGATTCTTTAAATCCAAAATCCATCCCCCATTCTCTACCTGCCGTAAAATTTGCAGTAGAAACAGCTTTAATAGATCTTAAACGTGAAGGCACACCTACATGGATAGAAGGCATCCCTGTTAATGGATTGGTTTGGATGGAAGATGCGGAAGGGATGTTGAAGCAAGTGGACGTCTTAATTGCGAAAGGATATAAAACCATAAAAATCAAAGTAGGCACCCTACCCTTCTATGAAGAATTAGAGCTACTCAAAGAAATCAGGCGCCGATGTCCTTCCAGCGACTTCACTTTAAGAATTGATGCAAATGGAGCCTTCAGCAATCAAACACACGATGGCTTAACAGCGCTTGAAAAATTGCGAATCCTATACAACGCTGGGCTAGACCTGCACAGTATAGAGCAACCCATTTCACCAGGTTTAATAGAAGAAATGGCGGAGCTTTGTGCCTCCTCTCCTGTCCCTATAGCTCTTGATGAAGAATTGATACAAATCCGCTCTGAATCAGAGAAAAGAGCTCTGCTTGAGAAAATACGACCTGCATATTTAGTGTTAAAACCTAGCCTTTTAGGAGGTTTCAAATCCGCGGAATCTTGGTTAACCCTCGCTGAAAGCCTTTCAATTGGTTGGTGGACTACCTCCGCTTTAGAATCTAACGTAGGGCTGGCAGAGATCGCAGAGTGGACTTATGAATTGTTGAAATCTAGGCCAAATTTAAAAAGCATGGCGCAAGGGTTGGGCACCGGAAGCCTATACAAAAACAACATTGCATCTACTGTTATTATTTCTGATGGGAAACTCTTCTCCAGTCCCCTCCACTCAGAATTAAAATGGACACAAGAAATCTCAACAGCGATTGAAAATTGGTTTGCACATCCCAAGGCTCCACTTTCATACAAAACCTCGGGATCAAGTGGCCCACCTCGTGAGATAACTCACTCCCGGGATGCAGTAATATCTAGTGCAAAAGAGACTTTAGAGTACTTCAACCTAAAACCAGGAGACAGAGTGGTACTTTCACTACCTGTAAATTTTATCGCTGGACATATGATGTTAGTGAGAGCTATAGTAGGGGGGTTAGCCTTGGAAATTGTCGAGCCTACAACAAAACCCGATTTTAAAACACCCGCTGATTTCATTGCTTTAACCCCAAACCAATGCTACTCTCTACTACCTGATTTCCCCCCAGTTAAAAAGGTGCTTTTAGGAGGAGGTGTTGTTTCCGAAGATCTAATTGAAAGATTACCAGAGAGGATTGACTTTTATGAGGGATTCGGAATGACAGAGACGATAACTCATATTGCCATTAGAAAACTTCAACGTGAAAGTTCTAAAAGTCCATTTGAGGCTATGCCGGGAGTGTGCTTTAGTATTTCGAAAGACAGAGAACTTATTATTGATGCACCTTCTAGAGGAGTGAACGGTTTAGTTACAGATGATATCGTTGAACTTATAGACTCAAAGAGATTTGTTTGGCTTGGGCGCAGGAGTTCAATAATTAATTCCGGTGGAATTAAAGTTATGCCTGAAGTTGTAGAGCAGGAAATTCGAGAGGTTGTTAAACCACTTGGCTGCGAGTATATGATAAAAGGTATTCCAGATGAATCTCTTGGAGAGAAAGTCACCCTGCTTTTAGATACTCTAGAGCTTACTGAGAAAATCGAAAATGAACTTTTATTGGAGATTTCGCGACTGGGAAATTTATCAGCATATCACGCACCTAAAAAAATCGTGTACGGAAAGGTTATAAGATCTAATCGAGGTAAACTTAAAAGAAACGAAACATGAAACCAGTAATTGTTTTTGCTACGGCCAATGAAAATAAAACTGCTGAGGTTCGAGAATTATTGAAAGATCTGTACGAAGTGAAGTCATTAATAGATATTGGATGCACCGAAGACATACCTGAAACCACAAATACTTTGGAAGGTAACGCTAAGCAAAAGGCAGACTATGTAAAAGAAAAATACGGCTATGATTGTTTTGCTGATGACACAGGTTTAGAAGTTGAAGCACTAAATGGCGCTCCCGGAGTTTTCACAGCTCGATATGGCGGACCTGAGAAAGACGCGCAGCAGAATATGAACTACTTGATGGATAAACTTGAAAAAGTTGGAGCTTTAGAAACGTCGGAACGAGGTGCTCGATTTAGAACTGCCATCCACCTAATTATAAATGGTCAGGAAGTTGGGTTAGAGGGGGTTTGTAGTGGCCATATAGCTACGATACAGTCAGGCACAGCTGGATTTGGATATGATCCTGTCTTTATCCCAAAGGGAGAAGATAGAACCTTTTCTGAAATGAGTGCAGAAGAAAAGAACTCTATGAGTCATAGGGGTAGCGCTATACGCTCAATGTTAGAATATTTAGGTGTGTAGAAGTGCTGTTTAATCAGGTTTAGCCCATATTTGCAAAATGAATTATCTTGAATTCGAAGAGCCTATTAAAACCCTGCGTGAGCAGTTAGTTCAGGCGAAAGATATTGAGTCAAAAAACGAGCTTGATATGACCACTACTATTGTGGAGCTTGAAGATAAAATTGTTGAGGTGACTAAGGAAATTTACGGTAAACTAACTGCATGGCAGCGTGTTCTTGTAAGTCGCCATCCCGACAGACCGTATGCTCTTGATTACATGCTCTCCATTACCGACGGCGAGTTTATGGAACTTCATGGGGATAGAAACGTTAAGGACGACAAGGCTATGGTTGGGGGACTTGGGGAAATTAACGGTAGACCTGTTATGCTTATAGGCCAACAAAAAGGCATTAACACAAAAATGCGTCAATACCGCAACTTCGGCATGGCGAACCCTGAAGGATACAGAAAAGCTCTCAGACTTATGAAATTAGCTGAGAAGTTCAACATCCCAGTTGTGACTTTAATCGACACTCCTGGAGCTTATCCTGGATTAGAAGCTGAGGAGAGAGGCCAGGGTGAAGCTATAGCAAGAAATCTAATGGAAATGACTCAGTTGAGAGTTCCTATTATTTGTATCATCATTGGCGAGGGTGCTTCTGGAGGAGCTTTAGGGATAGGGATCGGTGACAGGGTGATGATGCTTGAAAACACATGGTATAGTGTTATTTCACCTGAATCTTGTTCTTCTATTCTTTGGAAATCTTGGGATCACAAAAAAGAAGCTGCAGAAGCTTTAAAACTCACTGGAGAGGATATGCTTGGCAACAAACTAATAGACGGTATTATTCCTGAACCACTTGGTGGTGCTCATAATAACCGAGAAGAAATGTATGCTACTTTGAAAAATGAAATCACTGATTATTTAAAGAAGTTAATGCCAATGGATGCCGATAAACGCATCGATTCTCGAATACGCAAGTTTTCTAACATGGGAGTGGTGACTAGTTAACATTTACATTTAAAAAACAAGCACCTTTTACCCTAATTTCGCCCTATATATTTTTAGATTCATGAATCAATTTTTTCGAATGCTACGTACTCAAGCATCTTTTGTAGCTATTGCTACAATGATTTTCCTCGCCGGCTGTGCTGGACTAGGATCAATGGAGAAGGCCATTGAAACACTCAATTTAAATGTAAATCCAGGAACCTTAATCCTTCGTGGCAACCTCGTCGAAGTGGAGATTACAGGTAACTTCCCTGCGAAATACTTCGCAAAGAAAGTGAGACTGGAAGCTACACCTGTCCTTGTTTGGGATGGAGGAGAAGCTGCATTTGCTACTGAAGGCTTCCAAGGTGAAGATGCAGCAGGAAACTACACTGTAGTTCCTTTCGAAGCTGGAAAATCTTTCACTTACAATGCGAGCATTTCTTACGATGCTGCTATGGAAGATGCCTGTCACTTAGAACTTCGCTTGCGCGGACTCAAGGGAGATAAGGTTGTTGACTTTGAGCCATACATTATTTGCAAAGGTGTGATCACAACACCCCATCTAGTTCAGCCAGATGACAAGTTCGCAATTACTCCTGACCGCTTCCAGCGCACTATGTCTTACACATTAGGCAATGATCTGAACTACGATTACAACAGTTCTAAAGTAACTCGCACTGAGTTGCGTGCAGAAGGTTGGGGAGCTATGAAAGAACTCTTCGCTTTAGCAGCTTCTGCTGACAGCGTGAATCTTTCAGGCGCCACTATCGAGGCATACGCTTCTCCAGAAGGAGAGATTACTCTTAATGAAGACCTAGCTGCTGATCGTGCAGAGTCTGCACATAAAGCTCTAATGAGTGAGTTAAAGAGAAAGAAGATTGAAACTGCTGAAGGTTTTTACACGCTCATGGCTAAAGGAGAAGACTGGGATGGTTTCAAACGCCTCATGATTGCTTCTAATATTGAAGACAAAGATCTCATTCTTCGCGTGCTGGAGATGTACTCTGACAAGAGTAAGCGAGAACAAGAAATTCGCAACATAGCAAAAACTTATTCTGTGATTGAAGACCAAATCCTTCCTTCTCTCCGTCGCTCTTCTATTGCTATGAACTACACTGTCGAAGGCTACACAGATGAAGAGTTAACTGCACTTGCTATGACTTCGCCTGCTACTCTTACAGTTGAGGAGTTATTATTTTCAGCTACTTTGTTTCCCGATATTTCTGATAAATTAGCTGTGTACACATCTTGCTCTGGAGCTTACAGCAATGATCACCGTGGTTACAACAACGCTGGTGTTTGTCTAATGGAAATGGGACGACGTAATCAAGCTGATGAAGCTTTCAATGCTGCTCGCTCACTTTCACCTAACAACGCTGCAGTTCTCAACAACGTTGGAGCTATCGCTCGCCAAAAGGGTAAGACAGAAGAAGCTTCTGCTTTATTTGCAAAAGCTGGTTCTGGAGCTGAGGTAAGCTATAACAAAGGTTTAGTTGCTATTACACAAGGAAACTACGGATCAGCTATTTCTAACATGAGCGGTTCTGCTTCTGCAAACCTTGCTCTAGCTAAGCTATTAAATGGAGATGCTAACGGTGCTAAGACTACACTTATGAATGCAGGGGATGACTCCGCTATATCGAGCTACCTACTCGCTATTTGCTGTGCTCGTTTAGACGATGCTGCTGGAGTTAAAGCAAACGTTAATGCTGCTCTAACTAAAGATGGCACACTCCGAGGGAAAGCTCAAACAGATCTTGAGTTCGCTAACTTCCGTGCTGAGCTAGGATTGTAAAACATTCGAGCACACGCTCGTAAAAAATATAGACAAGAAAATTGAAAATTAGGATCTAGCTTCGGCTAGGTCTTTTTTTTGATCAATGAAATTCGTTTTCGACACCAATCACAGGCGCATCCTCTGGCTCGCATGCCAAAGAACGATACCTGCACATACACTTACGTTCATGCTATTCTTCACGCCGAGTTGTGGAATTTCAAGAAGTATGTTGGCTGAGTCACAGGTAGAGGACTTAACTCCACGGACTTCGTTTCCGAAAACAAGAGCCCATTTCTCTCCTTTTTCAGGTTTCCATTCTTCGAGAGATATGCTTCTAGAGTCCTGCTCGATGACCGCAATTTTATATCCTTCTGAACGTAAAACAGAAATTGCTTCTGATGCAGATGCGTGTCCCCGCCATGGAATGTGATCGCTCGCTCCTAAGGCAGTTTTGAGTATATCGCGATGAGGTGGATGGCAAGTAATACCACATAGCTCAACTCCAGAAATACAAAAGGCATCACCTGTTCTAAAGAATGACCCCACATTATTTCCACTTCTTATATCCTCAAGAACAAATACTACGGAAAGATGATTTTCGTTTGTGTAATCTTCCGTTTTCACTTTGAGATGTACTTAATAAACCAAGTTTTAATCGTTGAAGTGAAGAGTGAAAGGAAGACGGGTTTGGTATATATCATCTGACTCCAACATTCGCTTAACTGAAAGTATTTCGAGGAGAGTAGAATTGTCTTCTCCAAGTAATCCTAGAGCATCTAAACTAGATCTTACTCCAGTTAGATCTTCAATAAACACTTCAAACGGATCACGTATCTCTGGTAGATAAATATGCTCTGCATCGGGAGATCCAATAAGGTCTTTAGTGTAATTAAGAGCCGTTTCCAAATTACCTATTTCATCAACAAGTCCGATTTCTAATGCATCGTTTCCAGACCAAACTCTTCCTCTAGCCACCTCCTCAACTTGCTCAGCACTCATCCCCCTTCCTTCAGCTACTTTAGACGAGAAACCATAATAGATATCTGAAATAATTTCATTGTAGGCCTCTATTTCAAAATCAGACATAGCGAAAACACCGTCGGGTTTTCCCGCGTGGCTATGAGTTGCAATCTCATCGAATGATATACCTAAATGTTTTTCGTACATACCTCCTACATTTGGGATAACTCCAAACACACCAATAGACCCAGTTATAGTAGTTGGATTCGCAAAAATTCTATCGGCAGCACAGCTTATATAGTATCCACCAGATGCTGCAAGATCACCCATGCTGACAATCAGCTTCTTCCCTGCTTCTTTCAGTAAAACCGTTTCTCTCCAAATAACATCACTTGCAAGGGCGCTGCCTCCAGGAGAATTAACCCTTAGAACCACAGCTTTCACATCTGGTGCCAAGCGAGCAGAACGAAGAGCGGCAGCTGTGGTTGCAGAACCTATAGTAGTCGCATCTCCATCACCTGACTCAATAGCACCTACTGCATATACTATAGCTATTTCACCCCCTAACGGAGCATCTTCTTGATCAGAATCGTCGTTGTCACTATCATCAGTAAGCGTCACAATTAAATCTGTAAAAGCTTCATCTGTCATATTCATTCCGAACAGACGTTCTGACAATGTGTATTCTCCAAATGATATTGTTTCCAGTTCTAAACTATCTAAACGACTTTCTAAAAGATCATCTAACTCGTCCTCGTAGAGAGTTGCGTCTATTAAACCGTGTTCAACTGCATCATCTGGTAGGCGTACCGATATGTTTTCTGCTACTGCATTAAGTTGAGAAACAGGAATATTTCTACTTACAGCTATATCTGAGCTTATTGTTTCCCAAAACTCTCCCAAAAGAGCTTCTAGCTGTTCTTTATTAGCGTCGCTGAAATTTTTGCGAAGAAGAGG
>DQKQ01000030.1 GCA_015660615.1 Flavobacteriales bacterium | reverse complement strand
TTTCGTCATCGATGTTACCAACTCCGCTTCCTCCCCACTCGTTTCCGTTAATGAATTTAAACTCGTAGTTGCCGGGAGCCATCTCTAATACAACTTCCCATATACCATCTCCATCAGCATCATCAAGTGGTGTCGCTCCGGGACTCCATCCTTGAAAATTCCCAGCTACGTGCACTCCATTTTCAGAAATTGCTGCTTGAGTAGTCATATCAACTCTGAGAGTTACACTTGAAGGCGAAACACATGATCCACAGCTATTGTAACAAACTGGAGTTGTGGTTCCAGCTACAGACATTATAACATTTTCGCCATCTAGAGGAAATAGACGATTTCCGTTTCCATCTTCACAATCAGATCCTGAGAGGTTTTCGTTTGGATCAAGCCAGCTATTTCCATTAACGAACTTGAATACAATTGACTGAGTTGAATCTGG
Source organism: Flavobacteriales bacterium (assembly GCA_015660615.1). Lineage (GTDB taxonomy): Bacteria > Bacteroidota > Bacteroidia > Flavobacteriales_D > Sanyastnellaceae > UBA974. Next base: position 5,645 of record DQKQ01000030.1, on the reverse strand, counting down.
AATGAAAGACTGAATCGTCTCAAATATCATATCGCCATCAACATCATATAGCTCAGTTGTGGAAGGATCCCAACCTTGAAAGTCACCGGCAACATGAATACCTAAAGCACTGACTGTTTCTTGTGACATATCAACTCTAAATCGAACAGTAGAAACTCCGCATGCGGCACAACTTTCATAGCATACACTATATTCAACAGCACCAACTTCGCCTGTAACGAAAAGAAATCTGTTATCATTTCCACTAACCTCTACTTGACAAGCGCCGGGAACATCCTCTACGAAGTCCCAAGAGTTACCGTTAATGAATTTGAATTCGAGAAGGGCTGGGCCGACAACGTCAAGTGAGAATGTATAGATTCCATCCATATCGTCGTCAGTGAGTTCTGTCGCGACTGGGTCCCATCCCTGGAATCCTCCGGCAATGTGAACTCCGTCAGGACTTACAACTTCACCATTCATATCGACGGAGAAAGTGACGTTTGTGGAGGTTTGGGCCGAAAACGTCGCCGAAAAACACAGTAGAGTAAAAAACAAGTAGAAATGCTTCATCATTTTAGATGTTTAATTTATGGAAGTGTACTTTTTACACTTTCAACAAACATACATCATGAATCGCTTGTCTCCAAAGCTTAGGAATGAGAGTTGTTGCGCCAGTATCCAAATCGAAACAAACAATAACGGTGCGGGAAGAAGCCGCAAGTATTTTGCTGTCTTCTTTAATAATGTGTGCGTTGTAAGCGACTGTAAGGCTCTTTTCTCCTAATTTCTCTATCCATATTTCAATTTCTAATACGTCCTTAAGTTTTACAGGGTGCTTATAATCGACCTCTTGGCGTGCGACAAGTACACCGTGTTTCTTCCAATCCCAGCCTTCAGAAATTTTATTGAAGAGTTCAATGCGGCTTTGCTCAAAGTAGATGAGGTAGTTTGCGTTGTGAACGATTCCGTAGCTGTCAATGTCAGCGAATCTGATTTCGGGGCGATATAATATGTTCATGGCCGCGAAGATAAATGTACTTTTACGTTATGCTTACAAGAAATAAAATATTCAGTCTTCTTCTTATTATAGGTTTCTTTTTTTCAGCAGTTCAACTTTACCTAACACCTAACGCTGTGGCTTGGATGGCATCGGCCCTCGCACATCTTGTTGTACTCATATCAATAAGGATGGAAAGAATTCCTGAGTTTGACACTGATTTCTTGGGCATCTTAAATGTGACAGTAGGACTTGTTGCTACAATTGTTGGGTTAGGTCAGTGGGTGGTTTCTGGCGAAAGTGGCCCTTTAGCGGTGATCGTTGCGGCTTCTGCTCTTGTAATTTGGGCTTTAAGAGAGACTAAATAACGATAATTTCACTCCTTCTCGCCTTATTTTACTCGAAAAACTTGCTTTTTTATCGACTTTATTAACAAAAGGTATTAGATTGTTCACAAAATGGGGGTAAATCACCTCTAAGCCTTGACAGTGTTAGGATTGTGGTCATACATTGCAAATGACAAGAAACAATATTGTTTAATTTAATAAAAATTCATTCACATGAACAAAGCAGAATTAGTTGATGCAATGGCTTCAAGCGCTGGCATCTCAAAAGCAGACGCAGGTCGTGCACTAGAAGGTTTCCTCAATGCTACTAAAGGTGCTCTCGCTAAAGGCGATCGCGTATCTCTAGTAGGTTTCGGTTCTTTCTCTGTAAATCACCGTCCAGCTCGTAAGGGTCGTAACCCACAAACTGGTGCTGAGATTCAGATCAAAGCGAAGAATGTAGTAAAGTTCAAAGCAGGATCAGGCCTAGTAGTTTAATTCCGATTTGACTTAACGTCTTAAGCCTCTCCTTCGGGAGGGGCTTTTTATTTTTACACTATTTAGTTTTGCTTCATGTCCGAACTTAAAAATAAAATACAGCAGTGTATCGACGTTTTGACACCTATCTTAACTGAGAGTAGATTGGCGAGGTTTGAGCATGTCCTCTCAAATAGGACTCGTCATGTAGTGATGGTTTTAGAGGATGTATACCAAAGTCGCAACACAAGCGCCGTAATGCGAAGTGCAGACGGAATGGGTATTCAGGATATATATATGGTAGAGAGTTATAATGTTTGGTCTAAAAACCGAAGTGTTTCGAAGGGGGCCTCAAGGTGGCTCACTTTACATAGACATCTCGATTCTGAGGATCCACACGCAGCCTGCCTTGCAAAATTACGAGCGGGAGGATATCGCATTGTAGCCACATCACCACACGAGGGTGGCTTCACCCCAGATACACTACCCATAGACAAACCGGTGGCGATTGTGATGGGAACTGAGTTCAAAGGAATCTCTGACAAAATGATGGCTGAGGTAGATGATTACGTTGAGATTCCCATGTATGGATTTTCAGAAAGTTTTAATATCTCGGTTGCTTCTGCCGTTGTAATGAACAGGGTTTGTACTAGGGTGCGTAAAGAGGGCATAGCGCCAGGGCTCAGTGAAGACGAGAAACAATTTCTCAGACTACAGTGGGGATTTAGATCCGTAAAATTTGCCGAAGAAATCTTAAAAAGATACGGCCTTGAAATGCCCATAGAAAAATGAGCCAACATGTGCCGGGGAAGTTGAGGGTAGACACATTAGGGCTTTTAAAAATCGCTCTGCCGATTTCCATCGGTACATTCGTACAGTTTTTAGTTCTGCTTACCGATAATTATTTCCTTGCTCGCGTTGGTGAGTCGGCAATTAATGGGGCGGGCAATGCTGGACTGACGTATCTGACATTTGGGATGGTAATCTTCGGGAGCGCCACTGGGATTCAGATTTTAGTTGCAAGGAGACACGGAGAGGGTAATGATGCCATGCAGATCCGGACCGGACGTATGGGGTGGGTTATTAATTTAGGAATGGGAGTGATAATGCTTGGCATATTGTTGATCTTGAATCGAGGTTTACTCGGAGGACTGATATTGAACGATGAGGTTCGTGGAGTTTTCGAGCCGTATTTAGGAACTCGTATTTGGGGATTTATACCTTTTGGGATCACCTTTGCTATAACGGCATACTGGACGGGACTCGCTAGAACTCAGCTCCTACTTGCTGTCAGTTTAACTACAGCTTTTACTAACCTCGTCCTCGATTACTCATGGATTGATGGGAACTTAGGCTTCGAAGCTATGGGGCATATCGGAGCAGCTCGTGCATCGCTTACGGCTGAGATAACTGGTCTTTTAGTTGCTGTTGCTCTAATGCTAAAGGTAGAACCTCGTTTTTTCAAACTTCCGAAGCGTCCCGATGGTGAAGTTATTCGTGCATGGTGGGCAATATCTGGACCGTTGATGGGACAACTTTTGATTACTGTCGGAACTTGGACTTCATTCTTCTTCTTCGTAGAGAAAGTAGGATCAACCGAGCTGAAGATTTCTCACATAGGACGTAACGCCTTTATGCTTGCCTTCGTTGTTGCTTCAGGCATAGCCCAAACAACCCGAACCGTAATATCCCAACTTATAGGCTCCGGCCGCAATTCTGAACTCATATCAGTAGCTAAGAGATTAGGATTAATAAACATCATAGGCGTCATAATAATGTCGCACGGCTTTATTCTATATCCCAACACTATAGCAAGTTTCTTCTTTGATGACCCTATAGATATAGAAAGTATGGCAAAGACTTTCTCTACCCTCTTTATCGCCGTTATCGGATTTTCTATTGCGACGCTCTTCCTTGCAACGCTTGAGGGTGCAGGAGGGACGAAACGCGCTTTCATAATTGAAATAATAGCAGCAGGATGCTATCTATGCGCTGCCAGCTACCTCACTTCAGAGCATAACGGACAGTATTTCCCCATCGAGGTTATTTGGCGTGTAGAATGGGTGTACTTTACACTAATAGGAATAGGAAGTTATCTAATGCTTAGAAACGGCATGTGGAAGAAGGGACTGGAATCTTTGAGTGAAGTGAAGGAGTGAAAATGAAAAAGTTGAGAATAGTATATTTAGGAACGCCGGGGTTTGCGGCGACGTGCTTGGAGACTTTATTGAATGGCAGGCACGAAGTGGTAGGCGTAGTTACTGCTCCAGATCGGGAGAGTGGACGTGGGCGTATCATTACTCAATCAGAGGTGAAAAAAATCGCGATTGAGAGGGGGTTACCCATAGCTCAGCCGGAGCGCCTTCGTTCGGAGGAATTCCTTGATCTATTAAAGGGGTGGAATGCTGATTTAGGTGTAGTAGTGGCATTTAGGATGTTGCCCGAGGTGGTTTGGTCTATGCCTGTGATGGGGACTGTGAACCTGCACGGATCTCTGCTGCCGCAATTCCGTGGAGCCGCACCTATTCAGAGAGCTATTATGGCTGGCGCAACAGAAAGCGGCGCCACCACATTCCTTCTCACGGGAGACATCGACAAGGGCGATATACTCGGGCGAGTGATCGTTCCGATAGGTCCAAATGAAAACGCTGGATCGCTACACGACCGCATCCTAGAAAGTGGAAAAAATTTGCTTGCAAAAACCGTAGATGATATAGCTGATGGCGTCGCGCGAGCTATTCCACAGTCAGATGTTATTTCTGAATTAAATGTCGATATCCTCGATGCCCACAAACTTTTTAAGGAAGACAGGAAGATTTCATGGTTGCGCTCTGCAATCGATTTACACAACCATATTCGAGGCCTTGCCCCCTACCCTGGGGCTTTCACGACTTTACCTGACGCTCCGGAAGCACCTGTGAAAATTATTGAGTCTCAGGTTGTTAATGACCATTCGGGTGAATTGGAGGCAGGCGAAATTTCAATTCATGAAGGACGTCTGTATGTCGGGTGTGGAAAACCTATCCAGGATAGCGAAAACGGCACACTTGAAATACTTCGCATACAACCTCCAGGTAAGGGCGCCATGGATGCAGGCTCGTATCTCCGGGGGCTGCGTGAGGAAATTGCTAGCTTTACAGTCTAAGCATTGTATCTTGTCAATATGAAAAAATATTTGCTGGTTTTCTTAGGTTTTATTCTAATTTTTCCACTGCAATATTCAGCCCAAACTTTCCCACTTCCCTCCCCCACGTTCGGCCCAGCCTTCCTTCAAAGTGAGGTTGCCACAATTGAGGTCTTCCTCGAATCAGAGGATTGGGATTACATTCTTCATCCCGACAATGAGCAAAGCAATGTAGAACATCCCGCGACTTTTATTTACACTTCTGTTGCGGGATCAGATACTATGTACGATGTCGGATTTAGGCTTCGTGGAAATACATCAAGGGGTGCTGGCAAGAAGTCTTTTAAGGTGAGTATGAATACGTTTGTGTCTGGACAAAAATGGAACGGACTTGAGAAATTAAACTTAAACGGGGAGCACAATGACCCGTCGATAATGAGAGCGAGAATGGTTTGGGAGTTAATGAGGTCTCAGGAGATGGTAGCCCCAAGGTATAGTCATGTGGAGCTGTATGTAAATGGAGAGTATCGAGGGTTGTATTTAAATCTAGAGCATGTAGACGAAAACTTTTTAGCAAAAAGGTTCGTGAATCCATTTGGTAAGCTTTGGAAATGTACTTATCCTGCCGACCTCAGTTACAATGGATCTGATGGCGAAGATTACATGTATCCTCATCCATGGGACGATACCCGCGTTTACGATCTTAAACTCGGCGGAACTGGCATAAACGGAGATCCCA
>DQKQ01000126.1 GCA_015660615.1 Flavobacteriales bacterium | reverse complement strand
GTTTTTCCAGGGATACATATGGGAAGAATTTGGCTAGCTTATTATGTATTCCCCTTACCAAATCAATTTGGATCAATATGGGTTAACTTCAATAGCCCACTTCTTTGGGACGTGTTCGCGATAAGTACTTATTTCTCTGTATCGCTTGTATTCTGGTATGTAGGGTTAATCCCAGACTTTGCTACAATTCGCGATAGAGTTACTAAGCCATTTCAAAAGAAGATGTACGGTATTTTGAGTTTTGGTTGGAGTGGACGTGCAAAACACTGGAATCGTTTCGAGGAACTTAGTTTAGTACTTGCTGGAATTGCAACTCCATTGGTATTCTCGGTACACTCTATTGTATCTATGGACTTTGCCACTTCGATAGTTCCAGGATGGCATACAACTATTTTCCCTCCTTATTTTGTCTCCGGAGCTGTATTCTCAGGTTTTGCGATGGTCCAAACACTATTGCTTGTTATGCGTAAAGCATATAAACTTGAGGACTATATCCATATAAAGCATGTAGAATATATGAATATCGTAATTATCGTTACGGGTTCAATTGTGGGGGTAGCTTATCTAACAGAGTTATTTATCTCTTGGTATTCTGGTGTAGAATATGAAAGTTATGCATTTATAAACCGTTTCTCAGGTCCGTATAGTGCAGCTTACTGGACTATGATGACCTGCAACGTAATAAGTCCTCAACTATTCTGGTTTAAAAAAATTCGCCGATCATTCGTTGCAACATTCATATTGTCTATCGTTGTGAATATCGGCATGTGGTTTGAACGTTACGTTATTATCGTGACTTCTATTCACAGAGATTACCTACCATCTAGCTGGGGAGAATTTATACCCACAGCGACTGACGTAGGTATTTTCATAGGCACGCTTGGAATCTTCCTTACACTCTTCCTCGCATTTACAAGGTTCTTCCCTGTGCTTGCTTTGAATGAGCTAAAGACGATTTTAAAGTCTAGCGGAGAGTCTTACAAAAATGAACAAGTCAAATAATGCCATCATGAAAAAGGTATTTCACGTCATGTACGACGACGACGAAAAGCTACTTGTAGCAGCTCGTGAACTTGTAGGCAAAGGCATACATGTGAACGAAGTATTTTCGCCATTTCCTATTCACGGAATTGATCCTGTGATAGGGATAAAGCGTACACGCTTAGCAATTACATCTTTCATGTATGCTATGACAGGATTATCATTAGCTGTATTCTTTATGTGGTACACAATGATTTCTGACTGGCCAATGAATATCGGTGGAAAGCCAAGTTTCTCTTTGTTGGAAAATTTACCAGCCTTTATTCCTGTTTCATTTGAGTTTTCAGTTTTTTGTGCAGCCCATGGAATGGTTATTACTTATTTACTTCGAAATGGTACTCTTCCGGGAATGCCAGCTACGAACCCCGATCCTAGAACTACTGACGATAAGTTTGTAATAGAGATTACGACAGACTCAAACAGCATGAGTGCTAAGGAGTTAGAGTCGGCAATTAAGAACACCGAGTTATTCGAGCTCAGCATCAAAGACGGCGAGTAATCATGATGCACAAAACAACACTATACACAACGATTGTTATTGTAGTCTTTGCTATGATGACTTCTTGCACTCCTGATCCAAATAGCCCTGGGTTTGAATACATGCCCGACATGTACAGATCTCCAGCCATTGAGGCATACATTGATTATGGGGAAGACCCTTACTATGTTACTGAGGAAGTTGCAGTTGCACAACGTAACACGAAAAGCGCTCGCAAACCAGTTGCGGGTACAATTGCTTTTAAAGGAGACGAAAAGGCATTTGCTCTGCCATATTCCTATCCTAATACTCCAGATGGGTATGAATTAGCGGGGAAAGAGAATCATTCACCTCTACCTACTACAACAAAAAATATTGAGGCTGGTGCATTGAATTTCGGTTTAATGTGTACTCATTGTCATGGTGAGATAGGAAAGGGTGATGGTGCTATATCTAAGAATGGTCATATAATGGGCATTCCGGATTTTGCTACTAAACTAAAAGATTTACCAGAAGGGAAGATGTATCACACGTTGATTTATGGTAAAGGTCTTATGGGGTCTCACGCTTCTCAGATCTCTCCTAAAGGACTCTGGCAGATTATTCAATATGTAAAAGTTCTACAAAATGGAGGTGATATGCCTTCATTTGATGAAGATGGCGTTGCGGTAATTAATGAAACTGAAAATAACAACTGATCATGGAATTCAAATTTGAAGGACGTGTAAAGCTGATTACTCAAGTCTTAATGGCTGTGGGTCTTATAGCTCTTGTTGGAGGATATCTGACAGATCATTCTGATCATCACCAAAGATGGTGGGCGAATCTGTTGGTTAATGGATTTTTCTATTTTTCTATCTCTTTAGCGGCACTATTTTTCTATGCATTACAATATGCTACAGAGAGCGCCTGGTCTGTTGTAATTAAACGATTCTTAGAGGCTATGTATGGATATTTACCATATGGTGCTGGTGTAATATTAATTGTCCTTTTAGCAGGACAATTCGATATGCACCACTTGTATCATTGGATGGATCAGTCTCTATATTATCAGTTTATGACAGTTGATGAGGGGGTGACCACATACTTAGATGCTGAGGTGTCTGGAGCTGTAGTAAACCCTAACTACGATCATATTATGGCTGGAAAGCAAGGGTATTTTTCTAGTTGGTTCTTCTGGTTACGTACTATTATTTACCTAGTTACATTCCTGGGCTTTGCTATGTTATTCCGTAAGTGGTCACTTCAAGAAGACGAAGAAGCAAACCTAGATCTTCACTACAAAGTATTTCGTCGTAGCGCACTCTTTTTAGTGTTCTTTGCGGTATTCTCATCTACACTTTCTTGGGATTGGCTGATGTCAATAGACCCTCACTGGTTTAGTACTCTTTATGGATGGTATTTATTCTCAGGCATGTGGGTAGCTATGATTATATTTTCTCATGTCTCACTACTTTGGTTGAGAACTAAGGGGTATTTCAAGGAGGTGTCGGATAGTCATATGCACGATTTAGGTAAATGGATGTTCGCAATTTCAATGTTGTGGAGCTACCTCTTCTTTTGCCAGTTCATGCTTATTTGGTATTCAAACATCCCAGAAGAAGTGACTTACTATGTTAGCAGAATTTTCTCTGATTATAAAGTTCCTTTCATTTTGATGTTTGCTATAAATTTTGTTGTTCCTTTCCTTGTACTAATAGCGCGAGATACGAAAAGGAATCCTAATTTTATATTACCTGTTGCCTTTTTGATTTTTGTAGGGCACTTCGCTGATATATATCTCTTGGTAATTCCAGGAACTATGTTTAACCACAATGTCTTCGGTCTTTTTGAAGTAGGATTATTCCTGGGTTTCCTAGGATTGTTCATTAACAGAACTCTGACTACTCTCTCAAAAGCACCTCTGATAGCTAGGAATCATCCCTTGCTTCAGGAATCAAAGGACTTGCATTACTGACCCAGAAAAGTAAGCTAACGAATGAAACTTCTCATACTTTTAGTCATAGTTGTAGGTGTAATAGCCTTAGCTCAATTGGCTAAAATCTACCAACTCTCAGCTCGCCTGCGTGGCCATCGTGAAGAGGAAATTTCAGAAGCAGATACCCGTCTACAGGGTTCACTCTGGATTGTATTTATGTTTGTGTTATTTGGCACAACGATTTGGCAATTTGTTCGTTATGGTGATTATTTACCTCCATCGGCATCTCTTCATGGTGAAGCAGTTGATACTCTATTGAACTTTAATTTAGTTCTGATAATATTTTTATTCTTCGTTATTAACGCCGTGCTTTTTGTGTTTTCATATAAATACAGGTACGATAAGAATAGAAAGGCTCACTTTTTTCCTCATGATAATCGTCTAGAATTAATATGGACGGTTATACCTTCAATAGTATTAGCTATTATTATTATTTACGGTCTTAAAACTTGGACTGAGATGACTGGACCAGCATCTGATGATGCTATCCGAGTTGAAGTTTACTCAAAGCAATTTGATTGGACAGTGCGTTACTCAGGGGATAATGAAGAATTTGGAGCAACAAATTTTAATTTAATTACATCGTCAAACCCTCTTGGTATAATTACCCAAGAAGGTGTCGATGCAGCCTTACTAAAAAGTAATCAAAAAATTGCTAAGCTTAAGGATGTTTTAAGAGCTGAAAAAGGACACCTTTTGGCAGAAAAAGCTGAAATTGAGCAGATTCTTGATGGTGGAGATAATCATGGTCATTCAAATGATGACCACTCTCATTCACAATTATCTGAGGAACACAAGACTCACCTCATGCACAGACTTCATGATATTGAAGAGTTGCTAGAGTCAGATAAAGTAACCATTATGTCTGATGCTGCATATGAAGCTAAGGAAGATAAGATTTATCGTCTTGAACGTCATAACCAACGCATTATGGAATTAAAGCCATACGAATTAGGTGAGGGGTTAGATGCATGGGAAGTTGGGAAAGATGATAGGATAGTTAAATCGGAATTTCATCTTCCTGTAGGAAGAGAAATCGAGTTTGTTTTCCGTTCTCGTGATGTAATTCACTCTGCTTTTATGCCTCACTTCCGAGCCCAAATGAACACGGTCCCAGGATTGCCTACCAGGTTTAAAGTAACCACAACTATAACTACTGATAGTATGCGTACAATTCTTGATAATCCAGAATTTAACTATATCCTACTCTGTAATAAGATTTGTGGTTCAGCTCATTTTAATATGAGTATGAATATTGTTGTTGAGACACAGGAGAAATATGATGCTTGGCTTTCTGAGCAGAAAGTTTACATTGCCGAAAAGAACTGATTATGGGAAATACGAATCATAAAGAAAGCTTTATATCGAAGTATGTTTTTACACACGATCACAAGATGATTTCCAAGCAGTTCCTATTAACTGCTATTGTTATGGGAATTGTTGGTGTAACTATGTCTGCTTTATTTCGCCTACAATTAGGTTGGCCAGGCGAGAGTTTTTCAATTCTTGAAACATTACTTGGTAGATGGGCTCCGGGTGGAGTTATTGATAGAAACGCCTACTTATCTCTTGTAACTATTCATGGAACCATTATGGTATTCTTTGTATTGACGGCCGGATTATCGGGGACTTTTTCAAACCTTCTTATTCCACTTCAGATAGGTGCAAGGGATATGGCTTCAGGGTTCCTTAATATGCTCAGCTACTGGTTCTTTGCTTTTTCATGTGTGGTAATGCTATTCTCTCTCTTTGTTGAGGGTGGAGCAGCTTCCGCAGGATGGACTATTTATCCTCCATTAAGTGCATTACCTCAAGCAATGCCCGGTTCTGGGATGGGTATGACTCTATGGCTTGTTTCTATGACACTCTTTGTGGTTTCTTCTCTACTGGGTTCTCTAAACTACATAGTTACTATAATCAATTT
>DQKQ01000254.1 GCA_015660615.1 Flavobacteriales bacterium | reverse complement strand
AGGTTTGACGGAGTTTGTTAATGAGGTTACACCTAATGGGTTAAAGCAATACATAGGAGATATTAAAAATTTCCTACATATTAAACATGCCGAAAGTATTGGAGCGTATGAGGCGTCAAAAACTGGAGAGAGGATGTTAAGTAAGGGGAAGAAAAGTGTGCCTAAAGCAAAAGTAGAGAAGAACACTTCGAGTAATAAAGAGGAATACGAAGGGCGTAAGGCCAGAGATAAGGCACTTAGGAAAGCCAGCAAAAAAGTATCTAGACTGGAGAAAGCAGTTTCAGAAGCAGAGGTTAACCTTAAAGCTAAAAATGAAGAAGTCGCAGCCGTTGATCCAAGCGATAGAATAAAAATGACTGAACTTAGTTATGAGTTTGAGGAGGTACAAAAACGTCACGACAATCTACTTGCAGACTGGGAAAAAGCTCTCATTGAAAAAGAAAATCTCGAGAAAAATTAATATATCTATTCCCGTTTATCTTGCTATTCCCTCAAGATAAGTCTTCCATTTAGAAATAATCTCTGCCATATCTGCTGGAAGATCGGATTCAAAGGATACAAATTTTTCGGATTTCGGATGAGTGAAGCCCAGTGTTTTTGCGTGTAATGCTTGACGAGGTAGAATACCGAAACAATTTCTAAGGAAGGAGTTGTACTTCCCTCCTGGCGAGCCCTTAACAGCAACGTTACCCCCATATCGTGGGTCACCAAACAAAGGGTGCCCTATATGTTGCATGTGAACACGGATTTGATGTGTTCTTCCCGTTTCGAGTTTGCATTCTACTAAAGTTACAGGTCCCAGTCTCTCAAGGACTCTATAGTGAGTTACAGCATGCTTACCTTCTTCTCCATCAGGATATACAGTTTGTATTGTTCTATTACTTCTAGATCTACCTACATGCCCTTCTATCGTTCCATCTTCCCTCAAATCTCCCCAAACAAGAGCATGATATCGTCTATCTACTGTTCTCTCAAAGAACTGCTCACTAAGTTCAGTTAAGGAACGCTCCGTTTTACCCAATACCATAAGCCCAGTAGTGTCTTTATCTAATCTATGTACCAAACCTGGTCTTGGAGTAGGAGATCCTGGGATAGAAGGCAGGTTCTGTAGATGATGAAGTATCCCGTTCACTAATGTACCCGTATAGTTTCCGTGACCAGGGTGTACAACTAAATCTGTAGGTTTATTTAAGACTATAACCGTATCGTCTTCGTAGATGATATTAAGCTCCATCTTTTCAGGAACGAGTTCAAATTCATATACCGGTTGTGGTAATTCAACAGTAACTATTTGACCTGGTCTTACCTTAAAATTTGATTTTACAGATTCACCATCAATACGTATATAGCCACACTTTGCAGCAACTTGGAGTTTGTTGCGTGAGACATTAGCAATACGACTCATGAGAAATTTATCAACTCGGAGAGGTTGTTGTCCAGGATCAGATACTATCCTATGATGTTCAAAAAGCTCTTCCGATTCATCAATGTTTTCTTCAATATCATCTTCTACACTCATTTGTGAAATCATTTAATGAGGTAATATTACAAGTCTTTTACCAGATGTAATCGACCTATTTGTATTTGTCATACCCACCCAGTACACACCCGCAGGAAGATCAGAAGTGTCAATAGTGACTTTCATAGATTGATACGCTTCCCCACTCATTATTTGGCTTCCGTTTAGTGAGTAAACAGACCAAATCATATCTTCAAAAGTCCTAAAAGAAACTTCATACGAAGTAGGATTAGGAAAAAGCTCAGATGAAATTTCGCCAGAGCTAAATGTAACTAGTTCATCAATACTTGACGGTATCTCCTTACCCGCCCTTAGAACTGGATGTATCATCACAGATCCCGATATTTCAGAAGGAAGCCAATTGCTTCCTGGATTCAGTTTATAATGGAGATTACCCACATTTGCATTAGTGTTTTTATCTAAGCCGATATTCAATCTATCCACCTCTTGCTGAATAAATCCTACATGAATAATACCACTAACAGGGATTGGATGGTCACAAGGATAGTACGCAAACATATCATACCCCTCAGTAAAATACTGTGGAGAATGAAATTGATACATCGTGTCGATTTGCTCGCCAGGCATGCCTGCATCATCATCCCAAATCTTGATTACGAAAGTTTCCAATTCTGCATTATCGTAAAAAGGGGTAAAGTGAATCATCAATCCATCTAAAGTATCGGGAATAGCAAGTGGATAGCGTACTGCCAATTGGCCTCCCGCAGCTTCAAGTGCATATGCTTTTTCTGCAGTTCCATCATCGTAAGCGTAATAATCAGTAAAAACCTGAGAAAAGCCTATACTATCGTTATCATATACACCAGAATGATTTGTGTAAAACCCCACTTCTTCCTCCCAAAGCGAAACCTCAAAAATTGCTGTGGTATCTGAAGACTCCGGATTGAATAATATCGAAGCTGGAACTCCCTGGGAATCGAGTAAATTGGCCAAATATTCTGTATAAAATGGACCCTCAGGAACACTTACATTTTGGATGAATTCGTTTTCAAATGCTATGGGGTCTATATCTCCAATCTGAATTGAAATTCCTGTGTTTTCTTGATTATTGAGGCCCATTCCGAAATTCGTATGCCCTACTATCAATGTATCCTTAATGTGAAATTCTGGATTATCAGAATAGTGAGTCCAAGGCATTGAGGAGAATGATCTTAGGAGTGTATAAGGCGGATACTGAAACGCTAATTCTTCAAGAGGGGACCCTATTGCACCATTCTCAGCAACATAAACGTAATCAATATGCCAAAGGTCTGCATTT
>DQKQ01000013.1 GCA_015660615.1 Flavobacteriales bacterium | reverse complement strand
TCTGCTGATTTATCACGTTAACGTTGTCGTAGAATTCCTTACGTGAGATTGAAACGATCTTATTGTTTTTCACGAACTTAATAAGTTCTATGAGCTGTGCTGCTGGCTTCTTGTCTTTACCATTACGGCTCACACGAAGAGTACCAAGTTCTCCAACCTTACTGAAATCGTATCCAGAAGGATGGTTCTTGCTTTTCTTTACTTCTTTAACTGCTACATTCTTTGCTTCTTCTTTCTTTGTGTTCATTTCTTTCTCCTTGTTGAAAATTTGGATTAAATTCATTATAAATCGTGGTACACCAAAAGTAAACGAAAAAGATTACAGTTTTAAATCATTTATACCCCTTTCGAGATACACCCTGTTGCCACAAATCTGCCATCAACTTCTTTCCATTCAGACTTATGAAAGGCTGTTCCAGACTTATACCAATTGGCTTTTTCACCAATGGTAAAAGGTACTCCACATGCTTTACACTTGCTGCCTTCGTATTTAATCGTTATCCATTTAGCCATGATTCTCCTTTCTAATTTTCGAAGTACGTTAACAAATCAAACAGCTGATTGTACTCCTTTTCAGATAAAGTAGGCTTTACTAACCCTTCAGCCTGCATCTTGATAATCCAGTTATCTTCATAACTGTCCCACTCTTCTAGCATCAATTCATAAATGTTCTGGTTCATCATCTTTGTTGTCATGATACCATCTCCTTACAGCGTCTTCAAGTTCGCTCTCAAATAACATCGCTTCCCACGGGGATACTTCTCCTCTTTTAATCTCAGGAAAAGCCTGAACGATGACTGCCCAGAATGCAAATTCTGCATCCCGGACAGCTTCTGTCACACGATCTTTATCTGGTCTTCCGTTATTCTCCATGATACCATTTCTTTATATTTGGCCATCCCTCAGCCGACAATGTAACCATTACTTCTTGGAGCGTATTCAGATGCTTCGCCTTATCTGCGTATTCGTACTCTTTCTCCAACCTCTGATATATCTGTTCCAATGTATCTTCAACACTACCCTTTACAAACAATTGATTTTCAGACATCTTTATTTGCCTCCGCATCAGAATTATAATTATTATAACAAGCGCCAATATAATCTTCCAATGTCTGAAGATTACATATTTCTTCCTGTGGCATATGTGCGTCAAATGCCGTACCATACTTTTTATTTAACGCTAACACATCCTCAAATAGAACTTCTAAATCCCTTGCCGAGGTCGAAGACGTACCTTCGTACGGATCGTTTACCAGTTCGTCTGATATACGTTCCCGCCTCTCTTTATTACGTCGGTCGAATTCCGACCCTTTCATCTCTTTTTTAAACGCCATAATATTCTCCTTTCTATTAACTGCTAACAAACATTTATTTGTTTGTTTATTAATTATATTATAATAAATGGAGCCCCAAAAGTAAACAAAAAAGGTTCGCCTTTGTTCCATACTGAGATATTTATTGGCTTCGGCCCAATAACCGAGGGCCACCCAATATATAACCAATAATCTAATAACCTCTTTATTTATATGGATATTTGCAGTTAATTAGATGATAGTTATTGGGTTATTGGATGTTTTACCTTTATTTTTATTTTTTTTTATTTTTTTTCCCTATATACCAATCATCCAATAATCAGCTCAGATTTGGCCCTTTTGGCGATCCGGTTAAAGCATACATTTGTAGCGCGGCGAGCCCTGTACCATGAACGGTGATGCGCGGTTGGCGGTCATGGCCGCGATGTGGTGATGCCAAGGCAGTGGTGGGTTGGCGGTGCGGCCTCGGCGCCCAATGAATGATAATAGACTCCAGGCCTCCTACACTTAAGAGGCTTTCTTGCTGCCATATTAATCTACACTAGTGGTACCACCTCCCCCGAAGGGGAGATGATACCGTACTATAGACTAACGGACATCATAGATGTCTGTACCGTCTTTAGCTTGATGCCACTCCTTAGAGTCATAGAAGCGTATCACGTTAGTGACGTGCTTTCTGTGCTCAGAAGTACCCTCAGTTTCCTCCGTAACATCGAAGCGCTTAGGCATGAATAAGAATCCATGATTCAGCGATCCATCAGAGTTCTGAACGCGCATCGCAACCTCGATGACGTCCTTAGCAGGTACCCAGTCCTTACCGAGTGTCTTAGCAGCGATGATTATCGCTTTCAAGACAGCAAGACGCTGAGCCTGCATCGGGAGGTTAGCAGCTTCTTCAAGACTCACGAGAGGCCTGAACTGCTTACCGTAAGAGGATGTCTTCTTATGAACCTTAGCCAACTCTTTATGAGCCGCCAAAGCATCAGCTTTAGACATCGTTACCGCACCAGAAGATGCATTGATTGTAGGTACTACGTTCTTCTTAGTCATAATTTACTCCTTGTTAATGGATACTACATTCCAGCCTGGTAACCAGGTCTGGTTACTACCCTGTTACAGTAATCTATAACAGTTGTTCTCGGTGTATGTGACCACCGATCTCTCTAAAGAGCTCGTCTTCGATGCTGTCAGCATCATACACGCCACAACTGAAGCATGCATACGCTCGCTGCATTTCACGACGGTGATGTGGTACATACTTAATTACCACTGTCAACTCTTTAGCACACTCTAAACATTTCTTCTTACTCATGATGATACTCCTTCTATTAAGATGTGTGGATCCGCCACACGCGGTACTAAATTCAACTATTCATTAAAAAGGGCCCCGGGGGGGCCTCGTAGACATCAATCAAATCTTTTTTACGACTTGGACATTGGGGTGGGGTGAATTATTCAATATCTAACTTAGAAAAAAATATGCATTTTTAGTTAACAAATTGATTTTTATAGTGTATAATCTTTTAATGGGTACTAAATTACCGAAAGTACAGACATCTGGTACAAGGAGAATTAAGCATGTTCAAGAGATACTGGAAAAAATGGGCTGTGATCCTTTCGAAGGGTTGGCAGACATTTGTACTAAGAGGGGAACGAATGGCGACTACTTCTATGGAGTCGAGGTACGAGTCCCGTGTCTTAAGGAGCTCGCGCAGTATGTCGCTCCCAAACTCAGATCTATGGAGCATAGTGTTGGAGAAGATGGAACCCCGTTAGGGTTTCAAATAATTAACTTTGGAGGAATGAGTAATGGCCTCAAGGATATTGGGAACAATCAACAAAGTGTCGACGGCGGTGAACACGGACCTGTTCTCGACAGCGTTCACGTACGACGGAGCAGTAAATCACAAGGACGGAAGACCACTAAAGATAACGATACAGATAACACCAGCAACCGGAGCAGCAAACCTAAGGGCAATTGTGGTAAACAACAGTGTAAGTCAGACGATAATTCTGGGGACAATGACGACAGCTGACACGATGTATCAGTTCGAGATGTTATATGGTTCTGGAGACGCGGTTGATTTACAGTACAACGGTATAGCTGGTCCAATGACCGTTAAGGTAATTGTCGTTGAATCTGATAACACAGCACTTAAATAATTTATGGCAAAATGTAAGGTCCCAGTAGACTGGACTCCTCGCGAGTATCAGTTACCATTATTCCAGTACCTAGAATCCGGGGGAAAGAGAGCCATCTGCGTATGGCACCGTCGCGCTGGGAAAGATCTAACAGGTATTAATTGGATATCAGTTTGTAGTATAATGAGGCCAGGTTTATATTGGCATTTGTTTCCTACGTACAATCAAGGAAGAAAGATTGCGTGGGAGGGAATGACAAAGACGGGTAGAAAATTTATTTCACATTTCCCAAAGGAAAATATAGTTGCCGTCAATAATACAGAAATGCGCGTCACGTTTAAAACTGGATCTATCTACCAAGTGGTCGGATCGGATAACCCAGATCGTTTGGTTGGTGCTAATCCTATCGGCATTATATTGTCTGAGTACGCCTTACAAGATCCCAGAGCGTGGGACTACATCCGGCCTATCCTTTTAGAAAATGAAGGTTGGGCTGTTTTTATTTATACTCCACGCGGGAGAAACCATGGGTATACATTATTAAACCACGCAAAGAAAAACAAAAAATGGTTCACACAAGTTCTATCAGTTAATGATACAATGGCAGTGCCTATTGCAGCGATTGACGAAGAGCGAGAAGCAGGAATGCCTGAAGAACTTATTCAACAGGAATTCTTTTGTTCGTTCGATGCGGCGCTCGTAGGAGCGTATTACGGAAATCATATGAAAGCAGCGCTTGACACTGGGCGTGTTGGCCAATTTCCGTATGACAGCCAATTGATGGTCAATACCGCTTGGGACTTAGGAATAGGGGATCAAACCGTTATTCTATTTTACCAGGTGCTTGGTCATCAAATACGTATAGTAGATTGCTATTCTAATTCAGGAGAGGGTTTACAACACTATGTTAACATCTTGGAAAAGGGGCATCGATCACAATACGTATACGGGAATCATTATGCGCCACATGACATCATGGCCAAGGACCTCTCAACGGGTCGAACGCGCCTCGAGACTGCACAATCATTGGGACTCCGTTTCAGGGTGGTCCCGAAAGTTTCCATCGAAGACGGTATTGAAGCAGTGCGATCTATAATGTCGAGGATATACTGGAATGAAGACAGGAATACGGAGCATCTTATTGAGGCGTCTAGACAGTATAGAAAAGAATGGGATGATAAGAAACGTTGCTTTCACGATCGTCCTTACCATGACTGGACTTCTGATTTTATGGATGCTTTGCGCTATCTTGCTCTTTCTGTTCGAAGGGAAACTATGAAGAGAGAGCCATTACCAACACATGCTGAGCATGAATATAATATAATAGGAATCTAACCATGGGCGGATCACCTTCAATACCAACTCCTCCTCCTCTACCGACACCCCCTCCGGCGCCGTCAGCGGATCAAGAGGATCCAAAAATTGCACAATCAAGAGAAAGATACAAAATGACATTGGCTCAGCGCACCACGCGACAAGGAACTGTTCTAACAAAACAAAATCGTGAAGGTCAATTGTTAGGAGAAGCGGCAAGTGTAAACAAAACTAAACTTGGAGGAAGTTATGCTTAACCCGAGTGATCGTGATAAAATAGATATTTATACAGGTCGTTTTGAGCAGTTAAGAACCTTGCGATCTAATTGGGAAGGTGTCTGGAATGACATCACTAACTATATTCTTCCTACTAGAGGTGACTTTACTGTTACTCGCGCGAAAGGAGCCCCACGACATGACCTTATATACGATGGCACTGGACCATGGGCCAATGAGCAACTAGCTGCAGGACTCGCAGGATTTCTTACTTCTCCTACACAGCGTTGGTTTAAATTAAAAATGTCTGACGCTAAACTAAATGAGCAAAGATCTTCCAGAGAATATTTAGAAAAAGTGGAGAGTATTTTATATGATCATGTATTTAATTCACCGCATACTAATTTTACTCCGCAAACTCATGAACTCTACTTAGACATAGGGGCGTTTGGAACTTCAGTAATGTTAATTGAAGATCAGTCTAAAGGAATTAATTTCCAGACATTTCATTTAGGCAACTGTTACATTGCAGAAGGAATGGATGGCAAAGTAAACACTGTATATAGAACATACTTAATGACTGCACGACAGATTATGGAGAAATATGAAGGTGTCTTCTCTAAAGAACAAGTTGAAGTATTTAAAAAGAAACCATATGAAGAACACGAATGTCTCCACATCGTCGAACCTAACGACCAGTTCTTACCTGATTCTGTTAAGAGCACTAACAAAGAATATATCTCTGTTTTCATCTTCCTTGGAAGTGAAAAAGCAATCCTTGAAGAATCTGGTTACGATGTTTTTCCGTACGTAGTTCCTCGATGGCAGAAAACAGCAGAAGAAACTTATGGACGTGGACCAGGGTCCACTGCGCTGCCCGATATTAAGATGGTCAATGAGATGATGAAGACTATTATTAAGTCCGGACAGAAAGTTACTGATCCGCCGCTTATGGTTCCTGATGATGGATTTCTCCTCCCCATTAGAACTACACCCGCGGGCATTAACTTCTATAGATCTGGCTCGCAAGATCGTATTGAGCCTCTTCCTGTCGCAGGCCGTCTTGATATCGGGTTCGATCTATTAAAGAACAGGCATGAGCATATAATGAGAGTCTTCCATATAGATATAATGCGTATGAAAGAAGATGGTCCTGAAATGACTGCTACTGAAGTTATGTCTCGTCAAGAAGAAAAGATGAGGAATATAGCGCCTATGACAGGACGTATGCAAGTTGAATTCTTAGCTCCAATGATTCGTAGAACTTACCATATCGCTAACCGTCAAAAGATTATTCCTCCTATTCCTGATAGTTTAAAGGGAAGAGGTATAGATATAGAATATTCTTCTCCTGTTGCAAGAGCCCAGAAAGCTACTCAATTACAGAATGTTACTAGATTACTAGAGGCTTTTGTTCCTCTTATTAATATTAAACCAGAAATGGCAGATAATTTTAATGGAGACGAATACTTCGAATGGGCTCATGACTTACTAGATGCTCCAGAAGTAATCCTCGAAGGTAAAGCCAAAGTACAACAAATAAGACAAGCTAGAATGAAAGCACAAGAAGGTGAGATGCAGAAACAAGATATGGAAAGAGCAGCTTCCGGTGGAGTAGACGTAGCTAAAGCGCAAAGTTTAATGCAAGACGCTTCTAACCAATGACACTTACTGTAAATTTAGAAAAAATATTAAACGTAGGAAGAAAGGCTTTATCTAAAGCTGAAAAGAAATCGAAGGATAAAAAAAAGGAAAAACAACCGGAAGCAACGCGAACGATGTCACAAGCAGAAAAAGATCGGATTCGAATCGCGAAAAAAAAGAAACTAAAATCAAAGATGTATCCGCCACCAAAAACAAAGCCATCTCTTAGGCGAAAACCGATGACAACTGAACAAAAGAATAAAGTTCTTAAGAAAATGGGGTTAAAGCCACTAAGGAAAAAATAATGTGGGTATTAATCTTTATTGTTTTTTCTCAACCATTTGAAGTCCATCATGTAGAAGTACTAGGACAATATGAGTCTCGTAACGCCTGTTTTGATAAAGCTAAGTCAGTATTAAAAGATCAACCTTTAAGAACAACCTTATCTTGTATACCTATCAATGCAAAAAATATTAGAAAAAAGATCAGCTATCCACGATGACTGTCAAGCTATATTTAGCACAGCAGCTGGAACTAGGGTTTTAAAGCATTTAATTAAATCACAATACGTTGTAGATCCAGTATATAATAAAGGACAAACTTGTTGTGATACTGCTAATAAAGATGGAAGGAGATCTGTGGTTTTATCATTAATAAAGTTCATTAATAAAGATCCTAGTTACTTTCACAAGTTAATGGACGAAATTGAACAGGAGATTACGTATGGCAATTGATGACGGTGGAGCTTCTGCTGAATCTGCAGAACAAGAAACTACATTAACAGAAGGTCAGTTTAACTTTAAAGAGCATCTAGCACCAGAGTATAAAGATCATACTGCATTAGCTGATATCAACGATGTTAATGGTATGGCAAAATCTTATATCTCTGCTCAGGAAATGATAGGCCAGCAACGCCTACCTATGCCAGTAGCAGAAGCAGACCCTTCTGAATGGTCACGGTTCTATGATTCTACAGGACGTCCCATGGGAGAAGAAGGTAAAGGTTACAAATTTGATACTCCTGAAGGAGCTGAGCAAGGTGAAGATGCTGCTTCAATGGAAAAATTCTTTAGGAAATCAATGCATGATGCAGGATTAAGTCAAAAACAAGCGCAGGCAATGTACAAATCATACGGTGACTTTTCAGGACAGTTTACTGAAAAGCAAGCGACTACTACAGCTGATATGGAAAAACAATGGGATACGGATATTCGGCAAGAGTTTGGTCTTGCTTATACAGATCAATTAGAATCAGCTAAGGCTGCGGTTGAAGAATTTGGTAGTGATAATTTAAAACAGTACCTCGATGAAAGTCGTTTAGGTAACCATCCAGAGATGATAAAATTCGCTGCTAAAATCGGAGCCCAGCTGATAGAAAAAGGGTCACAAGGAAGAGCAGGGCGTCAGGGCACATCTGTTCTTACTCCTGACCAAGCTAAAAACGAGATTGCTCAGTTACATGGCAACCCTCAATTTATGGAATCTTACCATGGGTCAGGTCCTTCTCATGAAGAAGCAATCAAGCGGATGACTGCTCTACATGATTTCGCGTATCCACCCACGGAGGAATAATGGCTGATTATTATAGTAAATTATCTAAAAAAAATAAAAAAGCGTTTAATAAATTAGAGATTATTGCTGGCGTTGCTCATATGGAGAGAAATCCTGAATATAAGAAAAAAATTTTAGATAGAGCTAAAAAAGCTAAGAAAAAAGCTCTTATTAAAAAAGTAAAAAATAAGGGTCACGTGACCCATGGAAGTAAATATCAAAAACTTAAATCAGGAATGAAAAAGAAAAAGTAATGCCTAAAAAGAAAAAGAAAAAGAAACCAAAACCGGGTAGCTATTAAGTAATGGTCCGTCATCTCACGCCTCGGATGTAAAAGGGGAAGCAAGGGTCCGCTGTCGGGTAGCTCAAGCGATTTAGCATTTATTATTAACCAT
>DQKQ01000178.1 GCA_015660615.1 Flavobacteriales bacterium | reverse complement strand
TGAGATTTTATTTTACTTGCTTCTAACGACAACTTCTGAGCATCAACTTCAGCCCTTAGCTGTCTATTCGCCAGTTTTGCAATCTTTCCCTTCTCCTTTTGAAGATCCCCCATCAATGCATCAAGATCAACTTTACGCTTGTCTAGCTTCGTTTTTGCTCGCTTTATTATCGTTTGTTGAATACCTATCATTTCGGCTACCTCGAAAGTAAAGGAAGAACCAGGTTGGCCTATCTGTAACTTAAAAAGCGGGGCGAGGGTGTCTCTATCGAATAGCATTGAAGCGTTTATAGCGTTAGGGAGCTCGGCAGCCCTAGACTTGATGTTTGCGTAATGGGTGGTAATTACCCCATAAAAACCCCTTTTATAGAGCTCCTCAAAGAACACTTCTGCAAGCGCACCTCCCAATTCCGGATCCGACCCTGTTCCGAACTCATCTAATAACAGCAGAGATTTGTTGTCGGACACCTCGAGGAAATGCTTCATGCGTCCAAGCCGGTAGCTATAAGTGCTTAGCTGGTTCTCTATGCTTTGGTTGTCACCTATGTCCGTTAGGATGGAATCGAAAAACCCTACTTCAGAAGCAGGGGAGACGGGGATAAGTAACCCCGATTGTAACATCACCTGAAGAAGCCCTACGGTCTTAAGGGTGATGCTTTTTCCACCAGCGTTAGGTCCGGAGATTACAAGGAGCCGCCCTTCTTTAGAGAGTAGTATGGTTTGGGGATGGGTGTTTATCCCTAGAATTTCGTTCGTCTTGACAAGTAGCGGATGAAAGGCCTTTATAAAATGTAGACCTGTCTTATTAGGGAGCCCCGGAAGGAATGACTTTAAGTCTATCGCTAATTTTGCACGAGCCTGAATCCAGTCAAATTCAATTAACGCCTGAGAGTATAGACGTATTAAGGGAAGGTTAGCTCTTACAATCTTAGTTAGATCCTTTAGAATACGTCTCATCTCCTTGCGCTCATCATCGCGAAGGATTTCAAGCTCGTGATTTAACGGCACAACCACAGCGGGTTCTATAAACGTTATGGTTCCTGTCTTTGAAGATCCAAGTACGTTTCCGTTAATCCTCCTCTTATACGTGCTCTCTACAGCCAAGGCTCTTCTTTCATTTACGAATCCCTCTCGTATATCTGCCAGCATTCCTTTTGCTTGTAAGTCTCTCATTACTTTATTAAAGCTCTGACTTGTTTTACGTCGTAAACCCTTCATCTCCTCTCGGATGTTGTTTAGAGCATGTGAGGCCTTATCAGAAATCTCCCCCTTGGCGTTAAACACCTTAGCGATGGGGGTTATGAGGTCTTTCGTGTAGTAGATGTCTTTTTGTACGTAGTGAAGTCGAGGATATTTATTTTCTTTGTCTTTAAGACTTTGAATAATTTGATTGACCGTATTTGAAGCGCGAGATATTTTATTGAAAGCCGCTTCCGATAAGACAGAATCTCGAATTTCTAACATCCGAATCTCGTCGGGCATTTCTTCAAACTCGATACTTGGAAAAACATCTCCTTCAGTTTTTATCCTTCGCAACTCGTCAGTCTCTTGAAGCAGCCTGACCATCGTCCTTCGATTTCTTAGCGGGACCAGTGCGTGAGCTCTAGATTTAGAAGTGGGTTGAAGGGCTTTTTCCGCAAGCATAGCACGGATAATATCGAATTCAAGGTCAGACGCTACCTGCTCATCGAAGTGAAGCATAAGATCCTTATTCATACTTAGAGGCAAAATCTAAACAGTACTCCAAGGCTTCAGTCTCATTCTTGCTCTCAAACCAAACAACCCGTTCATCCTTTTTAAACCAAGTCATCTGTCTCTTTGCAAATTGCCTTGTTTTTATTACAATTTTCTCCTGAGCATCTTCTAATGAGCATTCCTCTTTTAAATAAGCGAATAGCTCGTTATACCCCACCGTCCTTAAGGAATTGTATTGTGAAAAGGAGGTGAGTTTCTCGGTCTCAGCTACCCAGCCAGCTTCTATCATCGAATGTGTCCTCTTCGCTATTCTGTCTTGTAGCTCTGCCCGCGGCATCTCAAGTCCTACTTGTAGGATGTCGAAATCTCTTTCTGTAGATGAGTTGTTGAGAAATGACGTCATGGTTTTTCCTGAACTAAGACAAACTTCAAGAGCTCTTACTACCCTTTGGGTATTGTGGAGATCTATATTGCTAGCCATTTCTGGATCTAAAGTAGTTAGTTCCTCAACTAAAGATTGTAATCCATTTGATTCAACCCTGTCGTTTAACTCCTGTCGGATGTTCTCGTCAGAGGGTAAATGATCGAACCCGTCAACGACACCCTTAACATAAAGCCCAGACCCGCCAACCATTACCGCTACATTGTGGGTTTTAAAAAATTCTGATAGAAACAAGGTCGCGTCCCGTTCAAAATCTCCTGCGCTATACGTTTTCGAAGGGTCTAAGAAGTTTACAAAGTGATGCTTGGCTTCGTGGCGTTCGTTCTCTGTAGGTGCTGCCGTACCTATATTCATGCCTTTATAGATCTGCCTAGAATCAGCACTAACAATTTCGGTATTTAGGTTTTTTGCGACCTTAATTCCCAAATTGGTTTTCCCGACGGCTGTGGGACCTACTATGCATATTAGAAGCGGCTTCATTACTCAGATCCTACATATGTGATTCTTAATCGAAGAATACTCATCCTACGAGCTTTTTAACATCAGCAGCATCTATAGAACTGTGGTTTGCATGGTGAATAGATCTTCCGGCTTGAAGGACTATCATTTGCGGGCTTTGGTGACTAACCCCAAGCTTCTCAGCGATAGCAGCACTAATATCTCTGTGTTCTAACAGATCCAGAAAGTGAGCGTCCACTTCAGCTAAAGATTCATCCCAATCCGACTCAAACATCTTGAGAGCCATGCGACTAATAGAGCAACGAGTACTGTGTTTGAATAAAACTACTGTTCTGTTTTCAGAAGATACAATCGCAGTGTCTAAATCATCGATGCTTGTCAGGTGTTTCCAGTTCATACTTACTAAATTTACACTTCTAATATTTACAAAGGTAAACCCGACCATGCTCACTAGGCTCATAAAAATTCTAATTGCTTTATCAAGTTTATTGTACACTATTTATCTCTATTCAGTAGCCCAAACAGGGTCCGCAATAGGAATGACTTTCCTTACAATCATCTTAACCCTCACCACCCTTCGCAGCATGCGCATGGTAATGGCGTTCGTGAACCTGCGCCAGCAAAAGATGCCCGAAGCAAGGAAGTGGTTAGCGAGAATAAAGACAAATCAGCTTTGGCCTAGGCAAAGAGGATACTACAATTTTTTGATGGGAAGCTTAACTATGGAGGAGAATATGAATATCGCAGAAAAGTTTTTAAAGGAAGCTGTGCGCTTAGGTCTTCGTCAGGGACACGATGAGGCAGCCGCGAAATTGAACCTCGCTGTTTGTGCCAGTGCGAAGCGTAAAGTCCGCGAAGCGACGATGTTTTTAAAGGATGCTAAGCGCCTAGACACAAAAGGAGTTCTAGCTAAGGATATTAAAATGGTTGAAGATGCTATCAAGGGTGGGGGAGCAAGAACATCAGTAGGTGGACGTGGTGGGTCTCCTTCTTCAGCTAGACAGGCCCGCAGGTCGAAGGCAAAAAAGTAAGTGTGAATTGCCCAGGTGCAAATCGCTATAGGAATGTTATCTTGTGACCAAGTCGCTCTTTTTCAATTTATGCTTTGTCATAATTTGACGTCTACGCATTAGTTGAAGTTCGGATAAGAGTTTAAGACTTGTCTTTTCAGCTTTTTGAATGGTGTGTCTGAATGCCTCCTGTTTTATATCGGCATTAGGTATCAGGTTATCCTTCCTAGCTAAATTTATGATATCCGTTAGAGAGATGTTGGCGTTTTCAATAATCTTGTGAGCACTCTCGAGGTCATTAGGGAATTCCAGTGAATGCTTGAAACCATGCTCCACAACGTCGTTTAACATTGCGTGAATAGCTTTTCGTACGTTATCAAAGTGAAATGACATAGCAAGTAATGTACGCTATAAACTTCGATGTTTCAAAATTTAGCCCTACCTATTTATTAGGGTTTCTAAATCGGCATCAAGTCTACAATTGGCCATAAACTCTCTTTCAAGATTAGATGCGAACGGAACAGGCGTGTCTAAGCTTGCCGTTCTTACTACTGGAGCATCAAGCGAGTGCCAACAATTTTCATGTATAACCGCGCTGATTTCTCCTCCAATCCCACCTGTCATGGTAGCTTCATGAAGCACCAAGGCTTTGCCTGTTTTGCTTACACTTTCAGAAACCATTTTTTGATCCCAAGGCACAAGCGTCCTTAAATCTATAAGCTCCACGGACCACTCTGGATGATCGTCTAAAACGGTTTCTGCCCATTTTACGCCCATTCCATAGGTTACAATCGTTGCGTCTGTTCCCTCTCTCACTATCCTTCCCTTCCCAAACTCGATGGTGTAATCCTCCTCAGGAACGAGTCCGCTTAGGCTCCTGTACAGAGCTTTGTGTTCGAAAAATAGGACTGGGTTAGGATCTTCTACGGCCATTCTCAAAAGCCCCTTAGCGTCATAAGGGGTTGAGGGGTAGGCTATTTTAAGCCCTGGAACGTGGAAGAACCAGGCTTCTATGCTTTGAGAGTGAAATGGGCCAGCTCCAACTCCTCCGCCTGTAGGCATTCTAACAACGACGTCAGCGGATTGGCTCCAACGCCAATGGATCTTAGCGAGGTTGTTTACGATTTGGTTAAAGCCGCAGGTAACGAAGTCGGCGAACTGCATCTCCATCATGGACTTGCGCCCGCAGATGCTCAGTCCCATGGCAGCTCCTACAATAGCAGACTAGCAAAGTGGAGTGCTTCGTACTCTTTCCTTTCCGAATCGATCTACAAACCCGTCCGTCACCTTAAACACGCCTCCGTAAGCCCCTATATCTTGGCCCATACAAACCATGCTTGGGTTTTTCTCCATGCTCATGCCTAATCCTTCTTGGATGGCGTCTATCATTCTTATTTCGCGCCCCTTTGTTGTAGGCGCTACTTCTGAAGGGGTTCCTGGAGCGAACATATCTCCTATCTCTTCGAGTACATCAACTTCTATGTCAGGGAGGTCTGATGAAATCTTCAGTCCATCTAAAATAGTCTGCTTGTGCCTGCTACGTATCTCAGCTTCCTCATCATCTCTAAGTCCACCATTTGCTTTGAGATGCTTAGTGATTCTATTTATTGGATCTATAGTCTTCCACTTGTCAATCAGCCCATCAGGGTAGTATTTTGTGCCTGAAGCTTCTTCATGACCCATTATCCTGAATGTCTTGAATTCTAGTATTATAGGCCTAGGTCGTTCGCGTAAAGATTCAACACACCGACGCACCGTATTGTATACGGCGAGCGCGTCGTTTCCATCCACTTGAATGGC
>DQKQ01000194.1 GCA_015660615.1 Flavobacteriales bacterium | reverse complement strand
TGCCTTGAAAAAAGTATTTGGCACGTCAGCAATTTCTGTTTTTGTAACACCTCCATCTATGGAGATACTCGAACAAAGACTAAGAGGTAGAGGTACCGAATCAGAGAAAAATATAGTGCGTAGGTTAGCTAAGGCAGACACTGAAATGAAGTTGGCAGAGTCTTTTGATGTAAAACTTGTAAATGATGATTTACAGAAGGCAATATTAACAATTATAAATACAGTATTTGAATTTCTAAAGCCATGACGGGAAGAACAAATAAAGGTAATGTGGGTCTCTACTTCGGGTCCTTCAATCCCATTCACTTAGGCCATCTTGTTATTGCTAATCACATGGTAAGTAGAGGTGGGCTAGACCAAGTTTGGATAGTTGTCACCCCCACGAGTCCCTTCAAACTGTCCGACGAGATGATTCCTGAGGAACATAGGCTTCAGATGGTAAAACTGGCTATTGCAGATAATCCATTTATTTTTTCTTCTGATATAGAGTTCTGGCTAGAACGACCTAGCTACACTGCGGATACTTTGAAGCATCTAAGGGATAAGTTCCCAGAGGTAAATTTTTCTGTAATTTTAGGTGAGGATAACTATGAAAACCTTCATAGATGGAAGAATTATAAGTCAATTCACGAAAACCACAGATTACTTGTTTATCCAAGAAGGTTGACTAAAATGAGCGGTTTGCTGCTAGAAAAGACCCCAAACAAGGATAATCCTTTGCGGTTTGACTCCACTAAAGCGGTTATATTCACCGAAGCTCCTATGATTGCGATTTCCTCAACCTATATAAGAGAAGCGATTTTAGAAAAGCAGGACGTACAATATTTACTACCAGATACGGTTATTTCATATATTGGAAACAACCACCTTTACGAGATAGAATAGCTATCTTATTTATCCGTATTGATAGCATTCATAGACCTTTCAAGTCCAATAGCGCAGAAGCTCTCAACAGCTTTTTGAGAACGAACGCTAATTTCCTGTAAAATGAGCCCCTCCTCTTTAGTCCACTCTCCAAGAACATGATTTATTTGGTGACCAATGCTGAACTGGTCTCCTATTCCTACTCTTAATCTTGGATAAACAGTAGACCCTAAAACTGATTGAATATCCTTTAGTCCATTGTGACCACCGTCGCTTCCCTTCCCTCGCAGTCTGATTTTTTCAAAAGGAAGGTTTATATCATCTGCGATTATGAGAATTCTTTCAATAGGTATTTTCTCGGAATCCATCCAATATCTTACCGACTTACCGCTTAAATTCATAAAGGTTGATGGCTTGAGCAGAATTAGTGTTCTACCCTTAAAATGAACAGTGGACACCGCGCCGTGACGTTCGGAGGAAAAAAGCCCTCCGTGCGCATCAGCGATGGTGTCCACCACTCTAAACCCGATATTATGTCGAGTATCCTCATATTCCGCTCCGGGATTACCTAGACCGATAATGAGATACTTCATCTTAATTATGCTTTTCCACCATCAGATTTCTCACCTTCCTTAGAAGAACCATCTTCTCCACTTCCTTTTCCTTCACCATCGCCTTTTACTTCTCCCTCTCCTTCTTCTCCTCCTTCTCCTTCTTCTCCTCCTTCTTCTTCTTCTTCTTCTTCTGACAGAGCAGCACGAGTAACCTTACAAGCAAATAGAAGAACAGACTCGTTTAAAAGGATACGGCACCCCTCTACGCTCAAATCACTTACACGAAGGTTGTCTCCTATCTTAAGAGGGCTTACGTCAGCGGTTAGTGCATCAGGAAGGTTTTCGAAAAGACCTTGAACAGGAACACGACGAAAAAGAGTTACCATGCGCCCACCGTTTATCACACCTTTAGCTTTTCCTTCAGAAATAAGAGGAAGGTTGACCTTAATCTCTTTTCCATCAAGTATCTCTAGAAGGTCGACGTGAACGATCCTATCCGTTACTGGGTGAAACTGTACTTCTTGAATGATGCACTTTCTAGTTGTGTCGTCAATATCAAGTTCTACTGCAAATACGTCAGGGTTGATAACGAGTTTGCTCAGTTTAACCTCATCCACTGCGAAGTGTGTTTGGGTTTTACCTCCGTAAAGAACACCTGGGACTTGATTCGCAGTGCGTAATGCAGAAGCACCTTTCTTTCCTACGTTCTTTCTAGAAGAACCGCTCAATGATGCAATTTTCATAATTGTCTATTTAAATAATAAAATGTGTACTAATACTTTCGTTGTTCATTAGGCATGTGAGTACCTGAGCAAACAGATCGTGCACGGGCAGGACCTTAATTTTTTCTGTTTGAGCACCTTTCTTTAGAGGAATGGTGTCTGTGACTATTAACTCTGTTAGGACGCTATCTTGAATTCGTTTGTAAGCTGGGCCACTAAGGACAGCGTGAGTACAAATTGCGCGGACAGATAACGCACCGTGCTTCATCATAAGTCCCGCAGCCTTAGTAAGAGTGCCGGCAGTGTCACACATATCGTCAACGATAATTACGTCTTTTCCTTTAACATCACCTATAACAGTCATCTCAGTCACCTCGTTTGCCACTTTTCTTTGCTTGTAACAAATAGCCATATCCACTCCCAACCTCTTTGCGTATGAGTTTGCACGCTTTGTACCCCCCGTGTCAGGAGTTGCGATGCAAATATTTGATAGGTCTAAGCTATCCTTAATGTACTTAAGAAAAATTGTTGAGCCATATAGGTGATCAACTGGAACTTCGAAGAAACCTTGGATTTGGTCTGCGTGGAGATCCATTGTGATAACACGATCAACACCAGCTGCCATAAGCATATTAGCTACGAGCTTGGCTCCAATAGCCACCCTTGGCTTATCTTTTCTATCCTGACGTGCCATTCCGAAGTAAGGCATAACAGCGATAATGCTCTTAGCGCTGGCTCTTTTAGCTGCGTCTATTAAAAGCAAAAGTTCGAAAAGATTGTCAGAAGGGGGAAATGTCGATTGAACGATTACAACTACTTTCCCGCGCACTGTTTCCTCAATGCTTACTGAGAATTCACCATCAGAAAACTTTGTTGTCTTTGAATCAATGAGTTCAGAACCGTATGCCTTGGCTACACGTTCAGCGAAATCGAAAGATTCAGTACCTGCAAGTATTTTAATCGTATCTGACACAAGAGACCTGTTTAGGGGGCGCAAATATACGGATAAGTAGGTTCTAATTAACCCTCAGGAGCTATGAGTTTAAAGCCTTTCCCATGAATATTCAGTATTTCAATCCTCTCATCCTCTTTTAGGTGTTTGCGAAGCTTTGCAATGTAAACATCCATGCTTCTTCCATTAAAGTAATTGGCATCACCCCAAATTGCAGCAAGAGCATGGTTTCTCTCTAACAGACCATTGCGTTTTCTCACGAGTAAAAACAGAAGCTCATTCTCTTTTGTAGTAAGTCTATATTTCTCACCGTCAAGATTTAATTGTTGAATATTGTAGTCGAAATCAAACTTTCCCACCTTGTATTTTGTTACCTCTTCTCCCGCCTGAGGCAGAGACGCTGTCCTTCTTAAAATAGCCTGGACTCTCACAAGGAGTTCTTCCATTGAAAACGGCTTAGTCATGTAGTCGTCAGCCCCGACTTTAAAACCTTCAAGAGTGTCTTCTTTCTGTCCTCTTGCTGAGAGAAATAAGATGGGAATATGCTTGCTTTCGTGCCGGATTTCAGTAGCCACCTCGAAGCCATCTTTTCTTGGCATCATTACATCTAGGATGATGAAATCGAATGTTCCTCTGTGAAATTGTTTGACTCCCTCAGCGCCATCTTGTGCCCATGTAGTTTCGTATCCTTTCGCTTTGAGGTAGTCAGAAAGTAATTTACCTAGATTAGGGTCGTCCTCACAAAGTAGGACTCGTATAGGTGATGTGCTCATTTTAAGTTAGAATCAAATTTCAATTTTACGACGAATGTACTTCCTTTATCAGATTCGCTTTCGACATAAATATGTCCGCCATGTCTTTCAATTACAGTTTTCACGTAACTCAGACCTAGACCAAACCCTTTTACATCGTGAACGTTTCCAGTAGGAACTCGAAACAATCTGTCAAATACCTTGCCAATGTATTCCTTAGGGATTCCCACCCCGTTATCTTTTACGATTAACTCGACACCATCTTCTTTTTGGTTAGATATAATTTCAATCTGAGCTCTATCTGGAGAGTACTTAATGGCGTTGTCTAAGAGATTGAAAACAACGTTAGTGATATGAATTTTATCAGCTAGTATTATAGGATTCGGGGCTTTTAGAGAAAGCTCAACTTTCCCACCTTGTTTTCGCACTTGCATGGCAACATTTCGAACAACATCCTTTATGACATCGTGAATGTTTAGCTCAACGGGGTAAAGTTTGAGTGACTTTGAATCTGAGAGACTGGCCTGAAGCACCTTTTCTACAAGAACTCCTAGCCTTTTGTTTTCGCCTCGTATCATTGAAATGTAATAGTTCTTTTTCTCTTCATTAAGTTTTAAATCGGAATCACCTAATGCTTCACTAGCAAGCCCTATTGTTGAGATAGGGGTTTTTAATTCGTGGGTGAGGTTATTCATTAACTCTCGCCTTATTTTAACGAGCTCCTTAGATTTTATTACTGAACGCATTACGTAAGCCAAGCCTACCGCAATGAACAAGAGCATCACCCCAGACAGCATAAAAGCTCCTACTATAGATTTTATGAGATGTCGCCCTAAGTCGGGGAAGTACACGCGTAATTGAAGCGGGCCAAGACCTACAGAGTATCCTTTATCAACTAGCTCGTCGCGATAAGCTTCGCTGCGCTCGTCTAGATAGGCAGGTTGACCATATCTGTCGAATGCCCCGAAAACGACACTTGTTTCGATTCCATGCTCACTTAAAGAAAGCGAGAGAAGCGAATCCATTGGAAGGGTTTCCATTCTAAGTAAGATGGCTCTGGATTGGCGTTGCAGACCATCAACGATAAGCTGATCTACTTGATCCTCACTTTCGTGATCAATTTCGAGAGATGCGAAATCAGCTTCAACTAAGATCCAATGAGAAACTGTATTTAATAACTGTTCAACACTTTGGTCAAAAATCTTCTTTTGTAAGTCCAATGATGTTTTTAACCACTTAACCTGTATAAGGCTGATAAACAACACAGCAACTGCGATTGCACCAATTAGCCATGATATTTTAATCCCTCGCATTGCCGCAAATTACGCTTTCAATCAGTAATAATTCAGTGTTCAATTAAAAGTACCCTAAATTTTAGAAAGGATTAACAAATACGCTTCTTACCTTCGCTTTCGTGATACCTAAAGAGACAGTTGAATTAATACACCAAACCGCCGTCATAGAAGACGTCATTGGTGATTACGTTGAGTTAAAAAAACAAGGCAGCAGTTATAGAGGCCTTAGCCCATTTACGAACGAAAAAACCCCGTCTTTTTATGTCGTTCCAAGCAAGGGAATATTTAAATGTTTTAGCTCGGGAAAGGGAGGTTCACTCGCTACATTTTTAATGGAGCAAGAAAAGGTGAGTTACCCCGAAGCTCTTAGAATTATGGCAAAACGCTATAATATAGAAATTGAGGAAAGAGAGCAAAGTCCTGAAGAGATAGCTGCTGCAAGTGAAAAAGACAGCTTGGGAGCGCTTGTTGTTTGGGCTCAAAAATGGCTTAAAGACCAGCTACACAATACCGAAGAAGGTAAGGCTATAGGACTTAGCTACTTCAAGAATCGGGGGTTCAGAGATGAAACTCTCGAGAAATACGACATAGGATTTTGCCCCGATGGCTGGGAGGTCATGACTACCGCCGCGCTGGAAGCTGGATACACGAAAGAACGCCTAATAGCCACTGGCTTAGGAAAGGAGAAAAGCAGCGACGGGAAATTATTTGACTTCTTCCACGGAAGGGTCATGTTTCCCATTAAAGACGTCACAGGAAGGGTTATAGGATTCGGCGGAAGGACGCTAAAGACGGAGAAGAAAATAGCTAAATACTTCAACAGTCCTCAAAGTGAGCTGTACGACAAGTCGCGCGCTTTGTATGGGATCCACGCAGCAAAGCCTCATATTAGTAAGGAGGATATGTGCTTGTTAGTCGAGGGATATACAGACGTGATGGCCTTGAGTCAATGTGGTGTTGAAAATGTGGTTTCTTCAAGCGGGACAGCTCTCACAGTAGGCCAAATTCATCTCATTCGCCGTTTCACAAAAAACGTCACCGTTCTTTTTGATGGAGATAGAGCGGGTATGGCCGCGGCTCTTCGCGGAATAGATATTCTACTTTCAGAGGGCATGAACGTAAAGGTTGTGACCTTCCCTGATGGTGACGATCCCGATAGCTACTCAAAGAAGGTTAGCTCAACAGAGCTTCAGAAGCATGTACGCGAAGACGCCCAGGACTTTCTTGCCTTTAAGTCAGATTTACTAAGCGAGGAAGCGGGTGATGACCCCTTAAAAAGATCTGAACTGGTTCACAGTATTGTGACGACCATTGCCTGTGTTCAAGATGCAATTCAAAGGTCAATCTATATTCAAACTATAGCCGCTCGATTAAAACTACCGGAGGATTTACTTCAAGGAGAGGTGGCGAAAGAGCTTCAAAAGCGACTAGTCCAAGATTCGAAACGCTCAAAACAGTATCAAAAACCCTCAATACCTAGACAAACATCTCCCCCCAGTACACCATTTCCAGGGGATACTTTTGCAACTCAGGTAGAAGATGATTTGGCGCCGGGGATTCCTGCTAGAGTTCGCGCTAAGAGAGATATTTTAGAGGATAATCTTATACGATTGCTGCTTGAACATGGTGAATCTATGGTAGAGGTAGAAATAGAGGTGGAAGATGAAAAAGAGACAGAAGGCCAAGATGAATCAGTGAAAGAATCTGTTTACACTAAAGTTACTTTTGCAGAGCTTTTAGTTCACCGAATGGAAACTCATCAGTTAGCTATGGAGGGGGATTCCACACAATTTATTTTATCTAAATATATTGAAAGTTTAGATGATGGAGCCCTCCCTACTTCCGCTTCGTTTTTTACCGATGCATCCCCAGAAGTCCAAAGTAAAGCCGCCAACAGCCTAATTCATAAGTACAGCCTCAGTGAAAATTGGGAGAACAAACACCACATTTTTTCTGTAGTAGAAGAAGACGTTCTAGAAGAATCATTATCGTCCGCTACTACTAGATTACTGTTGTTTGATGTGCAACGTAACATAGATAAAGTAATCCAAGCCCTTGCATTAAAAGATGTATCGGAGGATGAAACAACAAGACTTCTAAGAGAGAAAATCTCCCTTGATAGAATGGTAAAAGACCTAAACTCTTCTCTTGGAGTTGTAATACTTCCCAAATGATTAACGAATTTCTTTCAAAAAGCCTACAGTTTGGAACCTATGATTTAAGTGTTCAAGAAGTTTTAGAAGTAATTCTTGCAGTTTTTGCGGGAAAATTTTTGATTTATGTGACCAGGAAAACGCTTAGTAAATTTGCAAAAAACAGAAAATTAGACGAGGGCCGTAGGTTTTTAATTTTCCGTCTGGCGAGAACATTTATCTACATCATTACTATTTTCATTGTGACGGATATTTTCGGATTTAACCTCACCGTAATTTGGGCTGGTTCCGCGGCTTTATTGGTGGGTGTGGGTATAGGTCTTCAAAGCTTCTTCAACGACGTTATTTCAGGGTTCGTTCTTCTATTTGAGGGAGGCGTCAGGGTGGGAGATGAGTTAGAAGTGGGAGGAGATTTAGTTAGGGTAAAGAACATCGCATTGCGAGCCACTAGCGTGGAAACGGTTTGTGGAGACCTTGTCGTTATGCCTAATTCTAAGATTGCTGGTGACTCGGTTCGCAACCTAACTCAGGGGCAGAGTACCACTCGTATTAGTGTGGAAGTCGGCGTGGCTTACGGAAGTGATGTTAAGATTGTTTCAGACATTCTTTTTTATTCTATGCAAGTCCAAACCCAAGTCGTTCAAACTCCCAAGCCTCAAGTTATCTTTAAATCATTTGGCGACTCTTCCTTGGTTTTCGAAGTCCGTGGATGGGTAAAATCCCCTTGGGATAGAAAGTTAATTGAGAGTGATGTTCGCTTTAAAATCGATGCTGCTTTCAGAGAAAACGACATTACGATTCCATTCCCTCAAAGAGACGTACACGTTCACACGAATTTGTGAACACGAATATCTCGTAGGTGTAAATTCAAAGTAGATTTCCCTCGGAAAGTGTTTCTAGCGAGAGTGAAAACCAAGTCAAAGGATCTCCAAGCCCTCACCTCATCTATTCTTTCTCCCATTCCGAATCCTATAGCCTCAAATCTATGAAGTGGGTTTTCTGCAGATTGAACAACAAGTTTTAAGTGCCTACCTCCATGACCTACCGTTCTTGGAGGAATGGCAGTCACCACCCCCTCAGCCATAAATACAGGAACCTCATTACATGGCCCAAATGGCCCCAATCGCTCAAACTCCTTGTACATTGTAGGGTTTAATTCGTTAAGGTTAATAGGCATGTGGAAGGAGACTGTGGGCTTGGGGATATGACCTTCTGTTTGTGCTGCAATTGCAGCATTTAGCTCTGATGTAAAAGCATCCATATTTTCCTTACGAATAGTTAAACCAGCAGCCATAGGGTGACCTCCGAATTGTTCAATAAGATGTCT
Organism: Flavobacteriales bacterium; assembly: GCA_015660615.1. GTDB lineage: Bacteria > Bacteroidota > Bacteroidia > Flavobacteriales_D > Sanyastnellaceae > UBA974. The sequence goes on along the minus strand of DQKQ01000194.1, from coordinate 15,700 downwards.
GCACTTTTCGAAAGCCTCATGAATATCTATCCCGGGCACACTACGCGCACTACCTGTTAGGACTTCATTCTCCTCCGAAAGTACAATTGTAGGGCAATACCGCTGTTCAACAAGCCTACTTGCGACAATCCCCAATACTCCTCTATGCCAACCCTCGCCATGTACAATTGTGCAAGACCTGCCAGGTGGCTGTTCTGCCATAAGAGCAATCGCCTCCTCGGTTAAATCTTCATCGATGTCTCGCCTTGCCTGATTCATGGTTTCTAACTGACTCGCCAACTCAAGTGCGCTACCCTCATCATTTGCCATTAGAAGCTTGGCAGCTGTTAATGCGTGACCTACACGACCAGCAGCATTGATTCTGGGTCCTAAGCTGAAACTCATGTCTCTGACGGTTTTAGGAGCTTCTTCAATTCCTGCCACTTGAAGCATAGCCCTAATTCCCGGTCTCATATGCTCTCTTAAGTTGAGCATTCCATGGTAAGCCATAATTCTATTCTCACCAGTAATATCGACCAAATCTGCCCCTATGCTTAAAGCCAATAGATCTAAATGATCATAGACGGAATCCATAGTAAGCCCTATGTAAGGGACAAGAGCAGATAACATTTTGAATGCTACGCCCGCACCTGAGAGTTCTTTAAAAGGATATTCACATCCTGGTTGTTTCGGGTTAAGGAGCGCAAAACAATTGGGAAGTTCATCAGCTGGAAGATGGTGATCACAGACTATAGTATCTATCCCGAAGCTTGCGGCATATTCTAAAGCTTCAAAATCTTTGGTACCACAATCTAACGTAATTAGGATTGTACATCCAGACTTTCTAGCCCTATCCACCCCGTCTTTTGAAACCCCATATCCTTCTTGATACCTCATAGGGATATAGGGAACTATTTGGACATTTAAACCTTCTAAAAAAGTGGAAACCATAGCAACAGAGGTAGTGCCGTCAACATCATAATCACCATAAACCATGATACGCTCACCTTTATTTATAGCCTTATTTAACCTTTTTACGGCTTTTTCCATGTTTAACATGGTCTCCGGGTCGTGCAAGTCTTCAAGCTTGGGCCGCATGAAATTATCAGCTTCAGATAGAGAGGTAATCCCACGCTGCACAAGGATTTGTGCAACCATATAGGTTAACCCAGTCTCCTTACACAAGTCTTTTACAGCCTTTTTTTTAGGAGATTTAGCCGCTTTCCATTTGAGATTATCCATCTATATGATTCTATTCCTATCTTTGAGCACATGTTTTTACGGCACGTCGAAAATACGCATATAAAACACCTACAATGAAACTGCATCTATCTTCTTTCAATACTTTTGTTACTTTCCTCTTCGCTGTCTCGTTTTTAGCATCTTGTAGTGGATGTTTAAATGATGACAATCTTATCGGTGAGAATTGTTATGATGGCGAGTTAAATAACGGCGAAGAACTCATCGATTGCGGTGGAACTATTTGCGACCCCTGTGACCCATGTGAAAATGACCTGTGGGATGCTCTTTTAGGTGAGCAATGGGTTGATTGTGGTGGAGAATGTGGTCCCTGCGACCCTTCTTTCAACGGTCAGCTTGATCCAGGTGAACTCGGAATTGACTGTGGTTGCGATGGTTGTCCAGCTTGTCCTGAGCTATGTGGTGATGGTTTGCCTAACGGATTTGAAGAAGGCGTTGATTGCGGAGGCCCTAACTGTGATCCATGTCCAACATGCACAGATGGTGAAATGAATGGATCTGAAATTGGTGTCGACTGTGGTGGTTCTGATTGTGATCCGTGTCCAACAACAGGAGATTGTACAAATGGTCTTCAAGATGGTGACGAATTATACATAGACTGTGGTGGTTCATCTTGTGAGCCTTGTGAGGGAGCTATCGCTTGGAAAGCAAATGGCCAACAGTTTTATGGAGATGCTTCAGCATCAGCTATGATGAATGGAACAAGTATAGCTATTGAAGGTGAATCTGTAACGACTGCTCTGATTGGCTTTATTATGGCTGAACCAGCAACTGGATGGGAGAACGGAGTTGTTATCCCTATGAACTTAGCTACTGCACCAGGAACAGCAGGAGCATACGAGGCTATAGGAGCTGCTGTGACATATGCTACCTCTAACGGTGGAAACATTACGATGGAACTTACTTATGTAGTTTCAGGTTCAGGAGGGTATGTAACGGGTACTTTTTCTGGAAATATGCAAAGCACAGCTGGTGCTGGAGTTACTATTTCTCAGGGTAACTTCGCGATTCCAATTAACTAGAATTAACCTTAGAGATTGACATTTTAGTGTGGATAATACGCTTGGATAAATGTCAAATTAGATCATAACGTGTAGAACTTGCGTTGTTATGAGGACATCTACATTTCCCGCAATAATAATTGCAATAATTCTGCTTTCTGGTTGTGTAACAGCTAAGCAGTTCGATGAGTTACAGGATAATTGCGAACAAATAGATAAGGAAAATACTGTTCTAAGGCTTAATAGTCAAGATGTTGAAATCGAAGTTGTAGAGCTAAGAGGACAATTAGAGACATTGACAGAAGCAAGGGAAGAGCTTTCAGCAGACACTTCCCGAATGGGTAGGTTTGTAGCTGAATCAACAGATGAAATCAATCGTCTTCGTCAATTAAATGATGCGCTTACAGACCAAAGCGGAGGTCGTTTGTCATCACTAAATGCAGAAAACAGAGCGCTCCTTGAAGATGTAAATAGAATAAGAAAACAACTTCAAATCAGAGAAGATGCCCTTCTCGATCTAGAAAAAGATCTAGCTGAAAGAAGCGCTGCTCTCGAGTCTAGGAGTGCGAGAGTTGAAGAATTAGAAAACCTCCTTGCATCTCGTGATAAAGCTGCTAAAGCATTGCGTAACCGTTTAGAAAGGGCTCTCCTTGGATTTGAGGGGAGTGGTTTAACAGTTGAGCAAAGAGACGGGAAAGTTTATGTAAGCTTAGAGGCAGAATTGTTATTTGCTTCAGGCTCTGCTGTTGTAGACGTAAAAGGTAGAGAGCTCTTAGCCTCCCTAGGTTCAGTTATAGCTGAGCAAGAAGATTTGGAAATTGTTATCGAAGGACACACGGATTCAGATAAGCTTGTCTCTCCAAGCTTCCCACATAACAATTGGGAATTGTCTGTGCTTCGCGCAACTTCTGTCCTCGAGATTATAAGCGCCCAACCTGGCGTTGATCCATCAGTTCTCACAGCATCCGGACGAGGAGAGTTTCACCCCGTTGACCCAGAGGATAAATCGAGAAACCGTAGAATTGAAGTTATCTTAGCCCCGAAACTTGATGCTTTATTTGAACTCTTAGAGGACTAGAGTTTAATACAAACGTTTTGAGGTTCCGTAAAGAACTGTAGTGCTTCGAACCCGCCTTCTCTCCCCACGCCTGAGTTTTTAACTCCTCCAAATGGCGTTCTTAAGTCTCTCAAGAGCCAGCAGTTTACCCAAACAATTCCAGTGTCTAATGCGGCTGCCATGTTGTGAGCTCTTTTTAAATCTTTAGTCCAAACTGTAGCCGCTAGACCATACTCTGTGCTATTAGCAAAATAAACAGCTTCTTCATCTGATTCAAAAGGTTGAATGGTAACTACAGGACCGAAAACCTCTTCTTGATTTACCCGGCAATCAAAGTTGAGCCCCTCTATAATAGTAGGTTGAATGTAATAGCCTTCTGACAAATGTGGTTCATTTTCCGGAGTTGTCGCATTACCTCCACATAAGATTTTCCCACCTTCTGAGCGAGCTAAATCTATGTACGATAAAATTTTATCGCGATGATCTTTAGAGACAACAGCACCCATTTTTGTAGTGGGGTTTTGAGGGTCGCCGACCTTCATTTTCTTCGCTTTTTCGACCAACATATCCCGAAATTTCGGGTAGAGAGATTTCTCTACAAGAATCCGAGAACCGCAAAGACAGATTTGGCCTTGATTGGCGAAAGAAGAACGCATGGTCGTCGCTAATGCATCCTCTAAATCGCAATCATCAAATATGATGGCAGCATTCTTTCCGCCTAACTCCAAGCTTAATTTCTTAAAACGCGGAGCCGTGACAGAAGCTATATGTGCTCCAGTTTCTGTACCTCCTGTAAAGCTAACTGCTGCTATTTTTGGGTGACGAACTAAAGCGTCTCCCACCTCTGTCCCCAATCCGTGTATAATGTTAAAGACACCATCTGGGAAACCAGCCTCTTTCACCCATGTACTCAATAAGTATGCTGTTACAGGAGTTATTTCTGAGGGTTTAGCAACTACGCAGTTCCCAGCGGCTAATGCAGGCGCGACCTTCCAAGTAATTAGGTAAAGCGGAAGATTCCAGGGTGAGATGCACGCAACGACACCTAAAGGCTTCCTAAGGGTGTAATTGATAGCCACTCCCTCCATAGAGTGTGACTCAGAAGCAAAATGCTGAATTGCCGAAGCGTAGAATCGAAGATTTGATTCAGCCCTTGGAATATCAACCGACGTAGCTAACGATATAGGTTTACCATTGTCAGTTGATTCTGCACAAGATAGTAGAACAGCATTTTTTGCGACTAAATCGGCAAGTCTATTCAAGCAAGCAGCACGTTCGCTACTAGGTGTATCTGACCAGTTTTTAAACGCCTTGCTGGCAGATTCTACAGCAAGATTTACATCTTCAGACCCAGATCTAGGCAGGCGACCGTAAACATTGCCTGTGCTGGGGTTAGTAAGGTCAAGCCATTCACCGCTTTTGGCAGAAATAAGCTTGCCTTGAATGAGATTTAGTACTTCCATTTAGGACTGCAATTTACTTAATAAATTAGTCTAACTTTACTATCTTTGCACACGTTTTTGCCCCATGGTGTAATGGCAACACATCTGCTTTTGGTGCAGACGTTTCAGGTTCGAGTCCTGGTGGGGCAACACTGCAGTTTTATAAAACCTCGTTATCATTGAGATAGCGAGGTTTTGTTTTTAGTTGTAATACTTGGCGGCGAGTTTGTCGTTGAGTTTTGGAAACAACTTATTTAACCAAACAGTGAGCTGTCCAACAGAAGTAGGTCTAACATATCTTTTTCTCCTTTTTACTCCGTTGAAAATATACCTTGCAGTCTCTTCGGCGGACATCATACCCTTTTCTTTTACAGTTTCTCCATAGCCAGGCGGGAACTGACTTGATTTATAGTCATCCTTAACTATTTTTCTAATGTTTGTTGATGTGTATCCAACGTATGTAATTAATACGTGAAGACCTTTGTTTAAATATTGCACTCTAAGCGAACTCAGGAAACCATTCATTGCAAACTTAGAAGCGGAATATGCTGAACGATTTGGGAGCCCCACTTCACCAGCGATTGAGCACACCCCCACTAGACTTCCTTTGCTCTTAAGTAAATGAGGTAATGCGTACTTGGTACATTGAACAGTGCCAAAATGGTTTGTGTCGAGTATCTCTCTGTGTTTTTCAATGTTGATACCATCTTCATTACTTTCATACCAAGTAATACCCGCATTGTTAATGAAAACGTCAATTCTGCCGTATTTCTCAATCACCTTATCAACCAGATTCTTACAATCGTTGTCTACCCTAACATCTGTTTTTACGGTTAAGATTTCATGCCCTTCCGAACTAAGATCAGACTTAACTTTTTCAAGAATTTTTTCAGACCTAGATGCAATTGCAACTTTATAATCTGCGTCAATAAAACAATCGCATAACGCTCTACCAATACCAGAGCTCCCACCAGTTATAACCACGATTTTATTGTCCATCTAGATAATTAGAGATTTAACCAATCCTGTAAAATACAAAAATGTTTTGATAAATAAGTATAGAAGATTTGTGTTTTTTAATATCTTTATCAACCAATATTTCTGGAGAGTAAAAGAATGAAGACAATACCTGTTTTATCGAAAAGAGAGATTAAGAGATTTCACAAGGTTCCATTCACGGTTTATAAACATGATGAAAATTGGATTCCTCACATTAAGCAAGAGGTTGAAGATGTTTTTGACGAGAAGAAAAATCACCTATTTAAAAATGGAGTTGCCAGAAGATGGATATTAATAAGTGATTCAGGTGAAGACATTGGAAGAATAGCGGCTTTCATAGACTATAGGCAATCAAAAAAAGAGAGGCAACCAACAGGTGGTTTTGGTTTTTTTGAGGCCATAAATGATAAATCTGCTGCCTTCACTTTGTTTGATACAGCTAGACAGTGGCTTGAGGATTTAGGCTCTCAAGCAATGGATGGTCCTATTAATTTCGGAGAGAGAAATAAGTATTGGGGGCTTTTAATTGATGGGTATGATAAACCGCCCATTTATGGAAATGCTTATCAACCTTCTTACTATCGTGGGCTTTTTGAGGAATATGGTTTTAAAGTTTTTTTCTCACAGTATATGTATGAAGTGGTAATCCAAGACCCCATGAAAGAAACTTTTAGTAGAAAGATGAGTCAGATGAGTGACAGAGAGGGATATAGCTTTCGTCATATTGAGTTGAGTAAATTGAGCGAATACGCAGAGGATTTCAGAACGATTTATAATACCGCGTGGAAAACACACTCAGGTTTTAAAGGTATCAGCTCAGAAAGAGCGCTTCTCATCTTTAAGAAAATGAAGATGGTCATTGATGAGAAGTTGGTTTGGTTTGTATATCACAATTCAGAACCTGTTGCTTTTTTGGTATCCTTGCCTGAATTAAATGAGGTTTTTAAACATATAAATGGGAATCTAAACCTTGTAGGCAAGTTGAAATTCTTATTCTACAAAAGATTTAGAAAGCCTCAAAATGCATTTGCAGTCGTATTTGGGATAGTGCCGAAACACCAAAAAAATGGAGTGGAAAGCTTGATGATGCATGAGATTAAGAAGGCTCTGAGACGCCATACAGTTCAATACAAGAAAATGATCATTACATGGATTGGAGATTTCAATCCCAAAATGATGCACATCGTTAATATTCTTTCAGATACTCCATACCAGAAACTGAACACGTATAGATTGCTATTTGATCCAGATGCAGAGTTTGTGAGGTGTGAAGACGTAAAAGGTTAGCTTTACTCAGGGATGAAGTAGATTGATTTGGTTTTGAAGATCGGCAACGATTCCTTGTAAATTTAAAATTAAATCTTCTAAGGTAGAAATCTCAGTTTCAAGCGCAATCATACTATTTGAAAGAGCTACGTTTTCATTTACAAGATCAACTCCATTAGCAGTAATGGACCCTGAGATTGTGAAATCACCATTTATAAGACCTCCAACAGCGTCTATTTCAAAGATATTAGATCTCAAAGAATCAGCTGTCCCATTTCCTACAACTAGTATTGTCCCTGTTCTATTTGAGAGATTGTATTCACCCAATGTAGTGGAGTAGGCTTGGTCTGCGATAAGTTGGAATCCGTGCGCAAACGAGCCAGTAGCAGAGGCGGTAGAATATCTCCCCCCAGAGTGTGAATAACTAGCAGATGCGATAGTACCATAGCCTTCAGCATGGGCAGTGAATCCACTTGATAAAGTGTTCATTCCTTCCGAGTGCGATGCGTCTGCAGTAGCACTCGTGTTTTCCCCCTCTGCATGAGCGCAGGTAGCAGTAGCTGTCGAATTGCGGTTTTCTGCGTGTGAGAACAACCCGCTGGCAAGAGTTCCGTAGCCTTCTGCGTGAGCAGTGGTATTAGACGCTGTAGTATTTTGACCTTCAGCGTATGAAGCGTAACCAGTTGCCGAAGTTGACACACCTAAAGCGGAAGAGTAATCTCCGTCTGCGATTGTTGCACTTCCCTGTTGAAGTTTACCGGTAAGAGTGAGATCACCTGTGATTTGGGCGGAGGGATTTTCTTCTCCCAAAGCTGTGATGTCAGAGAAAAGAGATATCGCGAGAGCAAGGCGGGCATCTTCTGCTGTAATTGCTCCAGTACCACCGTTTTCTATAGGTATAGCACCCTCAATAACAAAGGGACTTCCATAAATAGTTAGAAAATCTACTAAGTCTACAACCGTAATAGAGCCACTTCCATTTGAGTCTGGATTGTATGGCATGGGATTTTCAGTGGATTGAGAAAAGACTAGAGATACAACAAATAAAAGCATCGAAAACACACTTATAATTTGCTTAAAATAAGATATTTGCATAATAAAGAATTTAATTTTCGAAAATAAAGTTAGCTTACAATGTTAACGATTCGGCCTTTCACAACGATTACTTTTCTGATTTCTTTGCCGTCGAGTTGTTTGATGGTTCGCTCGTCGGCCACCACTATGGATTCAACCTCCCCTATATCAGTAGATGCGGGAAGATTTAATTTGAATCGAACTTTTCCGTTAAAAGACACAGGGTAGTTAACCTCGTCTTCTACTAAATATGATTTTTCAGCTTTAGGCCAAACAGAATCAATCACTAACCCCTCACCGCCAAGGGCTTTCCATAGCTCTTCAGCAAGGTGTGGAGCGTATGGGCTTAAAAGCGTTACTAAAGGACTGAGCCCGACATGAGATTTCACAGACTTGAGATCATTTAAATCATTGACTGCGATCATTAAAGCACTGACTACTGTATTGAAAGCATGACGATTTAAATCAGAGGTTACTTTCTCAATAGTCTTGTGGACAATTCTAAGCTCTGGCTTAGAAGCGTCGCAATTTTCTGAAGCTAAAGCGAGTTTTGAGAACTTCCTTAGGAAATTATGAACCCCTGAAATACCTTTAGTATCCCAAGGTTTAGATTGCGTGAGTGGACCTAAAAACATTTCGTAACATCTTAACGTGTCTGCTCCGTATTTCTCTATAAGCTCATCTGGAGTCTGAACGTTGTACTTAGACTTAGACATCTTTTCGATCTCGTACCCACAGGTGTAAGTTCCATCATGACATGTAATAAATTCAGCTTTTGCGAATTCAGTTCTCCAAGATTTAAAACTATCGATATCCAGCTTATCGTTTTCTACAAGTGAAACGTCAACGTGTAAACGCTGAGTTTTATGTGCTTCTCTCTCCTCGTATGTCACGAATGTAGAGGTTCCTTGAATTCTGTATACAAAGCTTGACCGCCCTAAAATCATACCCTGGTTGATCATGGTTTTGAAGGGTTCGTCAAATGAGATTTGGTCTAAATCGAATAAAAACTTAGTCCAAAACCTTGAATACAACAAGTGCCCCGTAGTGTGCTCAGCTCCTCCCACATAAAGATCTACCTGACCCCAGTAATCCGATTTTTCACGAGCGCAGAACTCCTTTTCGTTGTGGGGGTCCATGTAACGTAGAAAATACCAAGACGATCCAGCCCATCCAGGCATTGTGTTGGTTTCCATTCTATCACCCTGGAAGACAGGCCAATCTTCACGTTTTGCCCTAGCAAGTGGCGGCTCACCATCAGCTGTAGGAAGGTACTCATCGACTTCGGGTAGAGTTACCGTTTCGTTTTCGATAAGTTTCGGAATATCATTCTCATAACAAATAGGGAATGGTTCTCCCCAGTAACGCTGTCTTGAGAAAACGGCATCCCGCAATCTGTAATTTATTTTCCTCTCTCCACACCCTCTCGACTCTAATAAATTTAAAGCGGTAGATATTGCATCAAGTTTAGAGAGCCCATTTAGTTCTTCTGAATTTTGTAGAATGGCTTTTTCGTCAGAATTTACAGCCCCATCAGAGTCATGCCCTTTAAAAATTGAAGGAATATCGATATTAAAATACTTAGCAAATTTCCAATCTCTCTCATCTCCAGCAGGCACAGCCATTATCGCTCCTGTACCGTAACTAGCTAGCACGTAATCAGAGATATAAACCGGGATATTTTCTCCACTAAATGGATGGATAACATGACCTCCTATCTCAACACCAGAAATATTCTTTTCTCCTTGTCTTTCTCGTTCGCTTTTTTTAGAGGCCGCCATGATATAGTCATTCACCTCCCTTAGTTTCTCTTCAGAGGTAAACTCATTGACTAATTTATGTTCTGGGGACAGTACCACAAAACTCACACCGTATAACGTGTCAGGTCTGGTTGTAAATACGTCAACTTCACACTCAGAAGCGTTCCCACCCCCTTTAAAGCTTACTGTAGCACCTTCTGATCTGCCAACCCAGTTTTTTTGGGCTTCTTTAATACTATCAGTCCAATTCAGATCATCTAATCCTTCGATAAGCTTGTCGGAATAGGCTGTGATTCTCATCATCCACTGGCGCATACGTTTGTGCTCAACGGGATGGCCACCTCTCTCAGAAAGTCCGTCCTTAACCTCATCATTTGCGAGCACCGTCCCAAGTTCAGGGCACCAGTTCACCTCTGAATCCGCTAGGTATGCAAGTCGAAACTGCATAAGAATGGCGCTCTTCGCTTGCTTACTCATGGATTTCCAATCAGTAGCAGTGAAATCTCCTTCAAAGTGTTTTCCTAAATGAGGGAATAATGTCAAATCTAAATTTTTCCACCAGTCCTCATCGCAGGCAGCTTCTATGGAGTAATTACCATTCTTTTCAAAGGCATCAATTAAAGATTGTAAAGGTTTTGCACTCCCACTTCCTAAATCATACCAACTTTCGAATAATTTGCCGAAAATCCATTGTGTCCATCTGTAATATGATGGGTCAGAAGTCATCACTTCTCTGCTCCAGTCAAATGAAAACCCAATTTGTTGCATTTGGGTTCTGTAGCGATTGATATTCGTTTCAGTGGTAATCGCAGGGTGTTGTCCTGTAGCAATAGCATATTGTTCTGCAGGTAGCCCAAAGCTGTCAAACCCCATCGGGTGCAAGACGTTAAAGCCGCAATGCCTTTTATACCTAGAAATAACATCTGAGGCGATGTATCCAAGCGGGTGTCCTACGTGAAGTCCCGCCCCTGAAGGGTATGGGAACATATCCAAGGCGTAGAACTTAGGTTTATCCTTTAATTCTTTTACTTGGTAGGATTTTTCTTTAGCCCAAACCTCTTGCCAATGCTTTTCAATACTGCGAAAATTGTATTCCATATGATCGACAAAGTTAGTTATTAGAAATCAAATTTCTATCTCACGGGCAACCCTTGTTTATGAAACTCGTCAAATTAGTGTATGATCATGAATCGCACCCCCCTTTCTATACACAATATGGTAAAGTCAGTTCTATGGCGAGTACCATCTATTGATGCGTCAAAGAATGTATATCTAACATTTGATGACGGTCCCCACCCACATTTAACACCTTGGGTGATGGAGCAATTGAAAGAGGCCGGGGATTTAAAAGCTACGTTTTTCTGTGTGGGGGAGCAGGCAGCTCGCCATCCAGAAATTATACACGATTTAAGAGCGGCAGGTCATGAAGTTGCTAATCACAGTCAGGGTCACGAAAGCGGATGGTCAACAACCAGGAAGTCTTATTTAAGGAGCTATCTTAAATGTGAAGAAGAACTGGGTTCGACAACAAGGTTCAGACCTCCTTATGGTAGGATTACACCTCGACAAGCTCGAGCTCTTTCGACAAGAACACAGGTTGTTATGTGGGATGTCCTTTCCGGAGATTTCGATAGATCTCTTTCAGGCAGCGATTGCTTAAACTCACTTAAAAAGCTTACAAGATCTGGGTCTATTATCGTGTTTCACGACAGCGAAAAAGCAGCTCCTAGACTTCTCTACGCACTTCCTAAATATCTCAAATGGCTAGCAGATAGCGGATATAACGTTCAACCTCTTCCCGAGAACAGATCCACTAAATCACACGGTAAGTGGGCGGGTGGACATACGGGTCAAGCAAATATTGGTCTAACAGACTCTCTATAATTTATTCCCCGCGTTATTTGTCCGCGTTATTTGTCCTCGGCCTCCCTTAACATCTTGAGTTTTGCCTTAATTTCTTCAACCTCACGTTTGTAAGATTTTATAGATTTTTCAGCGTGGTCACGAATTGATGGTGCTCCTTTTCCCGTAAAGCGCTCCATGTTCTCTTCTGTTTGGATTACACGAGTATTAAGACGATTAATCTTATCCCTTAAAACAGCTTGCTCACGACGGATGTCATTGCCACCACCTCTTCCGCTATTACCACCTTTTGACAGGCGTTCAACGCGATTTTGATAGCTTGCTACAGAACGTTCAGACCTTTGAGCGCTTAAAGCATCGTAGTGCTTATCCATCGCCTTGGTAAAACGATCAGATAAATTCTCAAAACTTTTCCTAGGAACGAACCCGATTTTACGCCAATCACCTGAAAATTCTTTTAGAGCGTTTAAATCAGCGATTCTATTATCTGTAATTTTAAACGCTTCCACTTTTTCAAGCAGAGCGTTCTTCAATCCTAGATTTACCTTCTCCTCTTTATTTCGATCAGCGAACTGAGCTTTCTTGGCTTTAAAGAAAATATCCTGAGCTTTATGAAAACGCCTCCATAATTTATGCTCATCTCCTGGAGGGCATGAACCTGCGGTCTTCCAATCCTTTTGAAGTTGTATCATTACAGCGGTTGTATCTTTCCAATCGTTGCTGTCTTGAATTGCCTCTGCCTTTTCACAAATAACGATTTTCTCTTTCTTAGCGTCTTTTCCCTCTTCCTTCATTTTATCGTAGAAGACCTGCTTTTTTTCAAAAAACACATCAGATAATTCACGGAATTGATGCCATAAACTTTCGTTATGCTCCTTTCCAGAAAAGCCGATTTCCTTCCACCTTTTCTGCATATCAATAACTTTAATTGTCAAAGTTTTCCACACCTTATGACTTTCTTCGATATCTTCTGTCATTAAACCCCTCAACTCTTCTATAAGCGCTTCTTTAGAAACCTTATGCTCAACAAAACTCTCTCGGAGTTTATCGTATTGAGCTTTTACTTCATCAAAAACTGGACGAGTAATTCCGAAGAAAGTGTCTGCCATTTCTTTGTAAGTCTCCCTTGGAGATGGCCCCACATCGAGCCACTGTTTTTGAAGTTCACGAGCTATTTTTTCACGTTCCTTTAGATCTTCAACTGCTGCAAGACCCTTAGCTTTCTCAGTTAATTCAAGCTTTGTGGCATGATTTTTCTTCAAGTCGTGATCCTGAAGCTGCTTGTAGATATTAATGTTATAAAAGAACTCATCGCGCAGGCGGTGGTATTCGTCATGAATATCCTTATAGTTATTTCCAGGAACATCTCCTATAGCTTCCCACTCCGTACGCACCTCATTAAAGGCACTAAACGCTTTTCCTATATTTTCCTCTTCTTGGATTGTACTCCTTAGCCTTTCCAGAAGCCCTTGTTTTGTGACTAAATTAGCCCTCTGTTCTTCTGCAATAGTAGCTTTCCAAGCTTTCTCTCTTTCTTTAAAAGAATTCGATAGTTCTTCAACTACAGCTTCCTCTTCAGAAGGTTTGTAAATAAAAGATTCATCAGACTCGTGTTCTTCCTTTTCCCAAGCATCACGTTGGCGACGAACCTCATCTTGTGTGAGGGCGTGGAAGGATTGTATAGCACTGCGCACATCTTTTCGGATGGCTTCCAGATCTCCGTTCCCGAGTAGATCATGGATACGTTGCAAAAGTTCAGACCGCATTACGGTTATAAAATGGGTGTTATTAGTTTTGCAAATATCGGGTATCTCAACCCACCTTGCGACTTAGAAATGAATCTAAAATTATTATTACATAATTGGTTGTGAATTGGCAGGAAAAAATAACTCGATGGTGTGCTCGAAGCGAGCGTTCTAAGGCTGAGGTGCTAAAGCGTCTAAAAGAGTGGGAAGTACCCAACTCAGAAGCAAATTCGTTTCTAGTTAAGTTAGTAAGTCTTGATTTTGTTAACCAAACTCGTTTTCTATCAGCCTTCACTAACGACCATTTCCATTTAAAGCAATGGGGACCCTACAAGATAGGTGAAGGCCTACGTGCTAAAGGCTGTTCCTCCAAAGAGATTTCATCTGCTCTCTCTGTACTCACGCCAGAAATAGTAGCGGAAAAGCTCACTCAGGTCTTAAACTCTCGCCTACAAACCTACCCCTCTGACCCTACTTCTAATCGCCCTCGCCTAATCCGCTATCTTCAATCTCGAGGATTTTCTTTAGAAATGATACTATCATCGATCAAGTCGATTTAACTTCTTTACTTTTGTCTCATGCTTACAGTTGACTCTATCGAATTCCTTTCTTCTCGTGTCGAAGCCTTAAGAGGCTATCTGAACATTGAACAGAAAAGGATGGAGGTGATGGAGGATGAAAAGCAAACCCACGATCCTGAGTTTTGGAATGACTCTAAAAAGGCAGAGCAAGTGATGAAACTCATTAGATCTAAGAAATCGTGGGTAACGAAATTTGACGATTGTGCCTCAAAGGTTGAGGACCTCTCCGTACTTTTCGATTTTATGAAAGCTGGGGAAGAAGATCCCTCCGCGGTTGATTCTGCCTACTCTGAAGCGACTGAGACCATTGAGGGCTTAGAGTTTCAAAACATGCTTTCAGCAGAAGAGGATTCACTCAATGCTGTAATGCAAATTACTTCCGGAGCCGGAGGAACAGAATCCTGTGACTGGGCTGCAATGCTTATGCGCATGTACAAGATGTATGGCGATAAAGCAGGTTTTAAAGTCCGCGAACTCCACCTTCAAGAGGGTGATCCCGCAGGAATAAAACAAGTAACCCTTGAGTTCGAAGGCGACTTCGCATACGGAATGCTAAAAGGGGAAAACGGCGTCCACCGATTAGTCAGAATCTCACCATTCGACTCTCAAGCTCGTCGCCACACTTCATTTGCCTCAGTTTACGTCTACCCACTTGTGGACGACTCCATTGAAATAACGGTTAACCCCGCCGATATTTCGTGGGACACTTTCCGTTCAGGCGGAGCTGGAGGCCAAAACGTCAATAAAGTAGAAACAGGAGTACGTGTGCGTCACGCACCCACTGGTATAGTTATCGAAAACACAGAAACCCGATCTCAACTCGGCAACCGTGAGAAAGCGATGCAGCTCTTAAAATCTCAACTCTTCGAACTAGAACGCGCCCGTCTCAACGAAGCCCGTGATGAAATTGAAGCTGGGAAAATGAAAATAGAGTGGGGTTCTCAAATCCGATCCTACGTCATGCAGCCATATAAAATGGTAAAGGATGTCCGGACCGGCCACGAAACCTCCAACGTTGATGCAGTTATGAACGGAGAAATCGAAGGATTCCTCAAAGCCTACCTTATGGAGGCCGGCGCCGCATCAAACAACCCTCAAGATTAACACGAATTTTAAATCACCACACCATGTCAGATTTCCGAATTGAAAAAGACACTTTAGGAGAAGTAAAAGTCCCATCTAACGTCCTTTGGGGAGCCCAAACAGAACGATCACGAAATAATTTCCGTATCGGACCAGCTTCCTCTATGCCACTCGAAATAGTTCACGCCTTCGCTCACCTCAAGCGTGCCGCAGCAAAAACGAACTGTGAATGTGGCATTCTTCCATCAGAAACGCGCGACTTAATATCTTCGGCTTGCTCAGAAATCCTCGAGGGCATACACGATTCTCAATTCCCCCTCGTTATTTGGCAAACGGGTTCCGGAACCCAGTCTAACATGAACGTCAATGAAGTGGTCGCTAACCGCTGCCATCAGCTCTCAGGAGGAACCCTTGGCGAAGGAACTCGCCCTGTCCATCCAAACGATGACGTAAATAAGAGTCAATCTTCGAACGACACATTCCCGACTGCCATGCACATTGCTGCCTACACCCTCATCGTCGAGAATACCATTCCCGGCATAGAGACCCTTCGCGACTCCCTCGCCTCGAAATCTTCCGAGTTCGAGAGT
>DQKQ01000211.1 GCA_015660615.1 Flavobacteriales bacterium | reverse complement strand
TTCAGGCTATATATTTTCTTCTACAGGTTCTCCGATATTTGAAGCTAATATCTATTCTCATTCTTATGAACTTGGTGCCACATCTGACTCTTTAGGGTATTTTGTAATAGAAGGTTTTCCGAAGCTCTTAAATTCTTCTTCGAAAATCAGTCTTCACATTAGCATCATAGGATTCAAGACTCAGAGGGTAAATACATCTAGGGGTAACAAAAGCTTAGTTGTTACTTTAGAGAATGATTTAATGGACCTTGATGAGGTGCTTATTGAGGCTGAGAGATCACATTCTCAAAACACATGTCTTGTGAAAATTGCATCTATGACTGTTGAGCAACTTGACAGGTCCTCTTCCCCATCTCGAATTCAGGCTCTCTCTTCTGAACCTGGAGTGGATATGATTTCAATGGGCGGTGGGGTATTGAAACCTGTTATTCGTGGGTTGTCAGGACTTCGTGTTACCACTCTTCTTCGTGGTACTCGTGTTGAAAGTCAAGCATGGGGAGCCGAACACGGTATATATATGCCCGAGCAGGGAGTAGATAGAGTTGAAATAATACGAGGTCCGAGCGCTCTCGCTTTCGGAGCCGATGCACTAGGAGGGGTGTTAAACTTCATTCCCGAAAACCCGCTCACGGAAATTGGCCGAAAATCTACAATTTCCCTTCGCGGATTTTCCGCATCTTCCGGCCTTCAAACTTCCCTTGCGACAAAGAAGCGTTCGCGCCACTCTCATCACGCCTTCAGTGGGGGATATAATTCCCATGGCGATTACAGCCTACCAGACGGCGCCCTTGTCTCGAATTCATTTTACCGTCAATTTTTTGGTCAAGGATTTTGGGGTTATATCAGGGATTGGGGAAAAATAGACGGAGCATACTCCTCATCTTACAATACTGCGGGCCTACTCGGTAGCGAGGGGTACCAACAATCCGGAGACCACATTATAACTTCTAGCGCTACATTTTATTCAGACAGCTGGATTGTCAAGCCTTCCATTAGTTACCAACTCAACCACAGAAAAGAATTCGATTCTCCTCGCCAACCGAATGTGCCCACCGACTCTCTCAGCTTACCTCCATCTATAATAAAACCTGAACTCGACCTCGCTCTTCGATCTTACAGATACGGTACAACAGCAGTAAATGATGGCGATTTATTAGATATCACAATAGGGGTTTCTCGTGTTTCGACATCAAACGAGAACGAATTACAGGACGCTCCTTTCATCCCCGACGCTTCTATCAACGAATCAAGTGCTTTCGCTTTTTCTAGCTATCATTTAGGTGATTTACTCTTACGGGCAGGATCTCGCTTAGATTACGTTTCCGTAGTTGTGCCGGGACAGTTTGAAAGAACGTTTTCGAACCCTTCATATTCATTAGGAGCTGTTTATACCCTGAATCCTCAATCAGATTTGCGGCTAAGCTACTCTCTTGCAAATAGAGTTCCTGGCTTATCGGAGTTAGCTGCAGATGGTATTCATCACGGAGCGTATCGATATGAAATGGGTGATTCTAATCTCGATTGTGAGACCAGTCGCAACTTCGATTTTGCGTATAGCTTAAGCTCTACATCTGTCTCTTTAGAAGCTGCGATATTCAGAAACACGATAAATAACTTCATTCATCTATCTTCGACAGAGGTAGAAATAGAAGGTTTTTCAGTCTACCAGTTTGCTGCTTCTACAGCGGTTCTTTCTGGAGCGGAGATGTCCGTAAGTGTTACTCCCAAATCAATTCCTAGTCTTAGTTTTAAATCCGCCTTGTCATACATCGTGGGTGATATTGAAGACGAGGCTCTCCCTTTTATTCCACCCACAAACTTGAGGACAACAATTTCTTGGAAATCTGAACATGGTTTACACGCTTCAGTATCTTCCCTTTTAGTAGATAGAGCGTCCTCTACAGAATTATCAAGCCCAGGCTATTCAGTTTTCGATTTTACTGCGGGTTCTGTTATTTCAGAACGTATTACTTGGGGAGTGGCATGCTCTAATATTTTCAATGCGAATTATATACCACATCTCTCACTTTCTAGGGAGTTAGGTATTGCTATGCCGGGAAGGAATATTAGCTTTCGTCTCTCTTTTGTGTTGTAAGAATTTTACATCACAGGACCGAAGAACACTGCATTCGCAAAAAACTTATGTCCGTTTTTCCAAAATCCACGGAAAAGCACGTTGTCTATAATGTATATAGCTGAGCCAGATCCTATAGATTGAACCCCAAAACTTAAACTGTTGTTCAGTTTTTCATTAGCTCTATCCCCGGCAAAACCAGTTAAGGCTTCTGCGTCACCTCTTAATACACCTACGTTTGTGCCACCGTCAGAGGAGAGAGGTGAAAATCTCATGGATGAGGTTTTAATACTTAAATAAGTTGAGCTATACCCAAAAGATAAGGGGTGTGTGGGGTCTATTGAAATGGAATACACGGCTCCGGGAATTTGATCCATGATTCTCAACCGGTCATTGAGAGCAAAAGGCGCGTATATATCTGAGGCTGAATGCGCATCGTATTCAGCCGTTCTATTAGATTCATCCATCTCGCCACTAAAGCGCGTCAATCCCCAACCATTTTTGTCTGCAAAATTTCTGCATGACCCCCCGATTGAGATAAGGTTTCCCCCTGCAGACACCCAGTTTTGTAGTTCTTCAAGTTCATCATCATTAAAACTAATCCAACTGCGAGGGATGATTAGTACATCGTAGCTGTCTAAATCCATCCTCTTGCGATTAGAAATAACGGTAATCGGATAATTGTAAATGGTCTCAAATCTGTGTAAGATCTCACCGAAACTAAGTGAAGAGACTTCGTCTCCAGCAATTACGGCTATACTCGGAGATTTAATAAATCGGAAATGATCAGAGCCTAAATCAGGGCCCTCTTCACTCATTCCACTGTGAGTTTTTAATACTCGAATTCCAGCAGTCTCTGAAGTGTATTCAGTAATGATAGATTCTATATCCCCAAGCTTGTCTTCGTTATTCCGTTTCGTTATGACAAGTGTACCCGCTGTGAATTTCTGACCTGAATTTGTGAAAGGGGAGTCTGCGACACGCACCTTAATGCCTTCATCGAGAAGATTAGCAAGTAAGGGGGTGCCGGCATCTGTGCTGTAATCGATAATCCAAGCGTAGGGTGCAGAAGTGGTGTCGAGTTTTGTGCGGTTTAAGGGAGTGATGAAACCATCTGTCATGTCAATGCTTTTATTCAAGCCAAAACTCTTCAGTCCATAAGCAAAAGGCAACGCCCAAGTGGTGATGTCGTAGGTTAGAGAATCGCTGAGTTCTGGATCTGGATCGAAGAGTACTTGAAGTAGAGCGGAGTTGGGTTGATGAGCGTCTATTACGAGATCTCCTTTAAGTGGGCGCACAAGAGTAGAGTTTAACGAAGTGTAGTCAAGGGCGGTGACTTGCTTTTTCGATCCCTTAGCTGTTGAGTACTTTAAACCCTGGCGGTCGAGTAAATCGGTAAGCCAAGCCACTTTAGAAATATCATTTCCCTCCATGGGAATTAAATACGCCTCGAAATCTCCCCATGGTTCCTCAATATTTCTTCGATGGTAAGCCGCAAATTCTTTAAGCAGTCTATCTCTATGGTGAATAGCAGCTTCGATCGTAGATATCGCTGTGGAGTGATGATTTTCGATTCTATAGCTCAGTGATAAAATATCGCCTGTCTCAGTAATGATAGACCTGCCTGCTCGACCACTACCTCCTTGCTCGTAAGTCATCCCTATGGCGCCTTGGAACATCGGCCAAGTATCTCCATAGCTTGGGTAGAAGAGATCGAATATTTCTCTTGTAAAATACAACGCTCCACGTGCGTCGAATCCAGAGGCGTTAAATCCACCAATATGTTCTTGGCATTCTCTCTGCCACGGGGTGATGATTTTATGCAGGGGCTCAGCTGCCGGAGCGAAATAATATGGGTTGTTGATGCCTTGCTCATGGTAGTCCACGTGAATGTGTGGCATTATTGTACGGTAGAAGGCAGTGCGCGCTTTGGTTTCTTTTTGGGTTTGCCAAGCAAGATCCCTGTTCATATCGAACATATAGTGATTCGATCTTCCACCAGGCCAAGGCTCAGAGTGTTCCCAGGCTGCAGGAGA
>DQKQ01000004.1 GCA_015660615.1 Flavobacteriales bacterium | reverse complement strand
GGTGGAGAGTAGCTATAATGAGCAGTGTAGCTAAAGATATTAATGAAATGGTGTTGAGCGGGATGTCTGGCGACAAGATACTTGAAACCATAAATAGAAATACTTACTCTGGACAGAGGGGTAAGTGGGAGTTGCAACAGTGGAAAGTATAATGATAGATGAAAGTGGTGAGCCTCATGAAATGATTCAAGTACATGAGCATGGATTTGTTAAGCTACTTGATGTTATGGGTGATGATGAAGAGGTCGAGAATTCAGCACGAATTAGTTATGGTGAAGGAACAAGAAAGGTAAGTAAGACGCGTAACCTGATACGCTACCTAATGAGACACAAACACACCTCACCCTTTGAGATGTGCGAAGTCAAGTTCCATATAAAACTCCCAATATTCGTAATGCGACAACTCGTTAGACATAGAACAGCAAACCTTAACGAGTACTCTGGTCGTTATTCAGTGATGAGTGACGAATTCTATCTGCCTCAGGGTGATTACCTGCAGAAACAATCCAGTACAAATAACCAAGGTCGCGACGAAGTTCTTCCGAAGAAAGGAATGCTTCAGTTTGAATTCAATAGGATATATGATGGTGCCAGTACGGCCTATCAGGTTCTATTAGAAGAAGACCTTTCCAGAGAGTTAGCACGAGTCTTGCTTCCTGTCGCCAATTATACGGAGTGTATATGGAAAATAGACTTACATAATTTTTTTCATTTTGTGAGGTTGAGATCGGATAGTCACGCTCAACGCGAAATTAAAGACTTTTCAGATGCAATGTATGAGTTGGTAAAACCCAAATTTCCTCTATGTTGTGAAGCATTTGAAGACTATGTTAGAGATGCGGTTACCTTCTCAAAAAAAGAGATGGAAGTAATACGGGATATGCGACAGCTTTGGACTATAGGTAAATATGGGTTATCAGAGCGAGAACAAACAGAATTTTTAGAAAAAATAAAGCAAGGAGATGACCAATGAGACTACCCACACCATACCAAGAATTTATTCACCTTTCCAGATATGCACGATGGGATTATGATAAGGGTAGAAGAGAGACTTGGGATGAAACGGTTGAACGATATTTCAATTTTTTTCAGGGGTGGTTGGACGAGAAGCATGAGTATAAACTTGAGAATGGCGAACGTGTAGAACTAGAAAATGCAGTCAAGGGCCTCAAGGTAATGCCGTCCATGCGATGCTTGATGACGGCGGGGCCTGCTCTTAAAAAAGAGAGTGTGGCTGGATATAACTGCGCGTATGTAAAGATAGACAATCAGAGGTCGTTTGATGAAGTTCTTTATGTATTAATGAATGGCACAGGAGTCGGGTTTTCAGTAGAGGAAGAATATGTCAATCAGTTACCAACCATTCCAGATGAAATGTATGATACGGATACGGTTATTGTTGTGGCAGACTCCAAGTTGGGCTGGGCTAGAGCGTTCAAGGAGCTTATCTCGTTACTGTATGGGGGCCATATTCCAAAGTGGGATGTTAGCAAAGTTAGAGAAGCTGGGAAACCACTAAAGACCTTTGGGGGTAGAGCCTCAGGGCCACAACCATTAGAAGATTTATTTTCTTTTACAATAAATACTTTTATAAACTCAAAGGGAAGAAAACTTAGACCAATAGAGGCACATGACATCGTATGTAAAACAGCAGAAATTGTTGTGGTTGGTGGTGTTCGTAGGAGCGCTCTTATCAGTCTTAGTGATCTACACGATAGAGAAATGCGATACGCCAAGCATGGTGAATGGCATAAAGTTGACGTACAGCGAGCGCTATCGAATAATTCAGTTAACTATGGAGAAAAGCCAAATGTTGGAACTTTTATGCGAGAATGGCTCAGTCTCTATGATTCAAAATCAGGGGAACGTGGAATATATAGCAGTCTGTCGGCCCGAAAAACTATTGAAAGATTAAATGAACGATATAGAAACGAGGATGGAACTTATATTAGAAGAAGAGATCCCAGATCGGATTTTGGCACCAATCCGTGCAGCGAGATCATTCTTCGGTCACGCGAATTCTGCAACCTATCTGAAGTTATTATCAGACGAAATGACACTCGCAAATCTCTCAAAGAAAAAGTTAGAGTTGCAACTATCCTTGGCACATTTCAATCCACACTCACTGAGTTCAAATACCTTTCAAGAGAATGGAAACGAAACTGTGAAGAAGAACGATTATTGGGAGTTAGTCTTACGGGAATAATGGACAACCCGCTCACTAATGGTACAAAAGATGGTCTAGAAAAGCTACTAGAAGAGCTGAGAGACATCGCGTATGAAACGAATAAAGAATGGGCTGAAAAACTGGGCATATCGAGTTCAGCAGCCATCACTTGCGTTAAACCTAGTGGTACTGTTTCTCAGCTTGTGGATACTTCTTCTGGCATCCATGCCCGTCATAATCCTTATTACATTCGTACTATAAGAGCAGACAATAAAGATCCACTTTGCAAAATGATGAAAGACATGGGGTTTCCTAATGAACCTGATGTGACTAAACCAGATCACACAACTGTTTTTTCTTTTCCACAGAAAGCTCCTGAAGATGCTGTCTGCAGACAGGATATGACTGCTTGGAGACAACTATCAATATGGCATACTTATGCAAAACATTGGTGTGAACATAAACCTAGTGTTACTGTATCGGTGAAAGAAGATGAATGGATAAACACTGCAGCATGGATATATAGTAATTTTGATGATATCAGTGGTGTATCATTTTTACCAGCTACTGAGCATGTCTACAGACAAGCCCCATATCAAGATTGTACTGAGGAAGAGTACAACGAAGCATTAAAACGAATGCCAACTAATGTAGATTGGACGGAATTATCCAAATACGAATCACAAGATTACACTATAGCAAGTCAGGAATTGGCTTGTACAGGAAATTCTTGTGAGATAATCTAGGAGCTTTTATGGTTTCATTATTAAAGTGGTGGCTAATTATTTGTCTAACTGTTCTTGGACTTCTGACAGGTGTATATTTTGACATGCATAATCACATATATGATGCAGATGTAACAAAACTAAGTTTCTTAATTTTGGCTATATTTTCCGGTACTTCAATTTGGATTGGCAAGAAGACCTACAGACTAGAGAAATATGCTGAATATGAACAGACCACCGATGTGGGTTGGTTTATGGCTGAAACGTGTCTAGCTCTTGGTATGGTTGGAACGGTAACTGGATTCCTGCTGATGTTGGGAACAGCATTTTCCAATATAGATGTATCTAATTCTGCTTCCTTACAAAAGGCATTAGGATTTATGGCAGTGGGAATGAGTACTGCCTTGTATACTACTTTAGTTGGACTGATCTGTTCACTTATCATAAAGGTTCAACTGGTGAACCTTGAAGTGGCGATAGATGAGCCATGAAAAATATAAGTCTACAGTTGGTTTCACTGATCTGCTTTTCAACATTCTTGTTGGCTTTGCTTTCCTTTTCATTGTGGCCTTTCTTCTTATCAAGCCAGAATCCAAAGAAAAGGATTTCGATAGAAGAGCCGAGTTCATTATTGTTCTGGAGTGGGACGCAGGGGCTAAGGATGACATCGACCTCTATGTAGAAGACCCACTAGAGGGCCTAGCAAGTTTCCGAAATCCAAGGGTCAATTTTAGTCATTTGGATAAGGATGATTTGGGCGCTAAGAATGATACTACTGTCCTACCAAATGGAGTTGTCAAGACAATACCTATCAACAGAGAAGTGATGACCATTCGCGGGTATATTCCAGGCGAGTGGGTGGTGAACGCTCATTATTATTCTGATTATGGTGTAGAGAGATCCGTGAATGGTGCGGGAGAAATGGAGATAGGGAATCCCAAGACACCAAATCAGGCACTCACCGTAAAGGTAGAATTGCATAGGGTTAATCCGTATGATATTTTGGGGATTTGGGAAAAGAAATTTTATTATAGAGGACAAGAAGAAACCTTTGTTAGATTTACAATAGACGAAGATGGTGTGTTGATTGGGCCATTTGAATTTGAGAAAATTAAATTTGTCAGCCCTAGTGGACATACCAATAATGATAATCAGGGGGTGATACCATACGGAGCAGAAACTGAAAGGTACTTTACCAACATGAACATTGAAGAAGCAACAAGGTTTGAGCCATGATTGAATTTCTAGTTGTGGGATTACTCGCCCTTTCAGTATTGTGCCTTTGGTTACTAATAGAGGGGAGAAAGAACCCCAAATTTCTGGCGTGGTTTATACCACTACTTTTAGTCTTAATCACATCTACTTATGTGACATACACCTCAATATTGGGGTATCCAAAAGTAGCAAGACCAGAAAAGGGAGTATACCTTAAGCATTATGTGGATGAACCAAATTGGATTTATCTCTGGATAGTGAATAAGGATAATGTGCCTATGAGTTTTCAGATACCTTATAGTAGAGGATCACACCAATCTCTAGAGAAGGTGGAAGGAAAAACTGAAGAGGGAAAATATATGATACTAAGCAAGCCAACAGCAAGTGCAGGAGCTCTTGGGGAAGAAACTAATGAGGATTCTGCTGATGGATATACTATTGGTGGAGATATGAATTTTTATGAGTGGGATCACGAATCTTCAATGCAACCAAAGGAATGACATGATCAAATCATTTTACAAATCTAAAGAGTGGGCGGCCTGGGCATACGGCGGGGGATTAGCACTTATGCTGTCTCTGTGGGTACAGGTTCAGTTGAGCGTCGCGATAAATTCGTGGTACGGCGGGTTCTATAATCTACTACAGAACGCCAAAGATTATGTTGATAAGCCACAAGATGGTATTACACAATTATATGATAAACTGGTTGGATTGGATTATGTGCTAGAGGGAGCGGAAAATCCTTCATTTGCGGTTATTGCATTTCCGTATGTACTACTTGCAGTCTTCACAAACTGGTTCACAAGAATTTATGGACTGAGGTGGCGAGAAGCCATCACGTTCTCTTATATTCCAAGGTGGAGAGCAGTCAAGGAAGATATAGAAGGCTCCAGTCAGAGGATTCAAGAGGACTGTAACAGGTTTGCTCGTATCGTAGAATCACTAGGGTTACAGGTTGTTCGTGCAGTAATGACATTGGTAGCGTTCATCCCGATACTGTATACACTGTCAGCCAAGGTCGATATTGAACCATTCAAGAGTATAGAAGGCAGTTTAGTATGGGGCACTCTAATTGTTTCGCTTGGCGGACTGTTTGTATCGTGGTTTGTTGGGTGGAAACTGCCTGGGCTCGAGTACAACAATCAAAAGGTAGAGGCGGCGTTTAGAAAGGATTTGGTATTAGGAGAGGATGATAAGGTGAATTATGCAAAGCCTGAAACGGTTGCTGAGTTATTCTTGGGCATCCGGTTCAACTACCACCGTCTGTATATGCACTATGGGTATTTTGATGTGTGGATGAACTTTTACGATCAGGCAATGATTGTGGTGCCGTATGTTATTATGGGCCCGGGGTTGTTTACGGGGGCGATAACATTAGGTGTGATGGTTCAGGTGAGCAATGCGTTCAGTAAGGTGCATGGAGGGTTTGCGTTGTTCCTGCATAACTGGACGACGCTTACAGAATTGAGAAGCATCTGGAAGAGACTACACGAATTTGAGGATAAGCTAGTAGAGTATGAAACTGCATAAATCCATATATCTAGTGTTGTGTGTATTCTTGTATGGTTGCGCACCACACAGTGCCGAAGATGAGCAGTGGATAAAAAGTTTAGAAACAATGCCGAGATTTGAAAATTATTATAATGCTGGGATTTACGGTGTCAACGACAAATATATAACTCAATATTGCGATCGGCATGGTAATGCTAAGTGGTTGCGATATAATAGTGATACCAAAGTTTGGAACCAATTTAGATACGAAACGAGAGGATGTAATGAGAAGTGAGCAGGAATTTAACATCAGAGATTATTCTTATTATTCCTATGGGATTGGTATTGTGAAATTAGCCTTTCTAGTGGGTGTTATTCTAGGATTTGTAGTAGTTTTTACTGGAGTAGCTGAAGCAGAGGATAATAAAACTTCAGGAATGGATTTTGACAAAATTGGATGGCCAACTCAAATTCTCTATGATTCTGTCAATGGGTGTCAGCAGGGAACACTACGATGGATCTTTATGGTTAATCCAGCTCTTGCTGGTCTAACACCGCCACCGCACGTACAACGAATTATAGCCGAACATTGCTTTTGTGTTTTGGATAGATTTAGAAATAATTACAATTATACAGAATACATCAATCTTATTATAACCTCCAAGGGAAAGCCTGGATTGATTGGAGAGCTTTACATGCAGACTGCCCTAACTTGTGTTAAGGAAAATGGCACATTACCGGGCATTATGATTATAGAAGAATCAACAGATAACCAAACTAAAACAGATAACTCAACAACAATACCAGAGAAGCCAGAAGCTCCAGCAGAGTCATTACCCGACCAACCAGAGGAGCCTTCCAGTGAACCTGAAACAATTTTTCAAGGATAATTCACGAATGAAAAATATCAAGCATTTTTGCTTGGTATGTTTTTCTATATTCGTCATGGTATCTTGTGCTGTAGCACCACATAGTAATAACATATCAAGTACACCAAATGATACTCTAACAGTCATAGAAAGAATTAGAGCTTCAGTTATATTACTCACCGTAAGTCCTAACACTACTCTTAAGGAAAATCCGAAAGAGAATGCCATGTGTTCTGGGGCGGTTATTGAATCACAGTACGTCATAACAAATTTCCATTGTGTATATAAACAAAAATACATTAAGGCATATTTTTGGGACAAAAACGATTGGAATGAATACGATGTAGAGATTATTGGAAAAGACCCACTAGCGGATCTAGCCCTACTGAAAATTCTAAATAAAGAAACAGTTGTACCTCATCTTAAATTTTTCAAGGGTGAGATTACAGAAGGCGAGGAAGTTTTTGCAATGGGTCATCCTATGGGAATGGCCTGGACTCTAACGAAAGGTATAGTTTCAAGTAATGACCGATACGCTAGACATCCTTATGTCAAGGCAGTACAAACAGACACTGCGATAAATCCGGGCAATTCTGGTGGGCCTCTCTTAAATATGAAAGGCGAGATTATAGGCATTAATGCAATGATAATGTCAAGAGTAAAGGAGAATGCTGGGATAGGGATTGCAATTAGAGTCGATACAGTAGAACAGTCTTACAAGACCATGCTGAGTGAAGGAAAGGTTGATAGACCAGCGATTGGCGTAATGATCGCTCCTCTGCTGAGAGAAGGGCAAAGAAAGAAAATTGCAAACGGTCAACCAGAAATAAAGTTAGAAGACATTCCTAATACGTTTGGGCTGTTGGTACTACCGACTGAAAATATGCCAAAGGGGTTGTTGGTTGGTGATGCAATAGTTGGGGTTAATGGTTCACCTATTAATAATGGTGTTGATTTGGCAGATATCTTGAGTAAACTTAACATTGGTGATACAGTTGCATTAACAATTATAAGACGGAAGAGGTTTAAGACACTGGAAGTCCCGCTACGTTTATTCGTAGTACCTGTAGATATGTTGTATAATAAAGGAAAACCATGAGTACACCAGTTCATAAATATACACTCAAATGGCCGGAAGGAGCGTCTTTTCAGATGGATGAAAAAAGTATAATCGAAATCAGAAATAGTTTAGAGATGCAGTTCAAGCAGATAATCTATAGTCAACCAGGCTTTAGGTTCTTTCAGTCTATAGGTAATACCAATTTTTTCCAAGCATTCAAAACGGATGATGGAATAGATTTTGGTGTAGGGCATTTGTATTGGGATAAGAAGGCTGAAGATAATATCTATTATCAAGAGGATGGTGCAGTAAAAAACCAGAATGGCGGATGGCGGTTCCGATGGCTCCCGGCTGGATGTTATGAACCAGTAGGAGATCCTAGTGTAATCAGTAAAAAGGGACATCAAATAATTGCTCAAGAATTTGCTAAACGAATCCAAAAGATGGTGAAATCTAATGTTGAGGTACAAGAAGAGCAAATCAACGAGGGTACACTTGAGGACGTACCTAAACATTTATTGAATTAGGAGAGTAATTGATAAAGGTACAACCAGAAGAAGACTACATATTATATGAGGTAGTGTGTGACTACTGCAGTAAGGAATATGAGTTGAAATACTTTACAGAAGAAATTAGGCCCATACAAGTAATTGAATGCTGTCCTTTCTGCGGTAATCTGATAGAAGAGCCCACAGAAAGGATTAATGAGGAAAATAGCTGGAATTGATTATTCACTAACATCGCCCGCAGTATGTGTTTGGGAGGCGGAACACTATGATGGACTTTTCGATTTTGATACTTGTGATTTATATTATCTGGAACATTTACAACGATGGAAGTCCGCCGGGAGGCCCCCGGCCGGGCTTTTGAATCTTCATGCAGCAGACTACCCCGAATGGGATACTGAAGAACAGCGTCATGATTTACTTACTGATTGGACTATGAGCATAATTCAAGGCTGTGAAGTCTTTATAGAAGGTTATGCATTTGCCACCTCTGGTAAATCGCATGTGCGTTCAGTCGCAGAGAACACTGGACTACTGAAACATAAGATGTATAAGGCGAACCAATCCTTTACGAGTATCCCGCCCACCGTTATTAAAAAATATGCCACGGGTAAGGGCAACGCCAACAAAGAAATAATGTACGAAGCATTCTCTGCTGAACTACTTACCCCACCAGACCTACAAGAACGGCTCAGGCCAAACTCCAAAAAACTATCAAACCCAGTGACAGACCTTGTTGATGCCTACTTTATTGCCAAGTGGGGATGGGAGGGATTTGCTACATGATAGAGTCAAAACTAGACAGGCGGAAAAGGCAGAAGAGAGAGTGGTATGCGAGAAATCGCGAAAGCGTGTTAGAGCAACAGAAGAACAGTGAGAAGAAGAAACAGAGTCAGGGGGAGTGGTATGTAAGTAATAGAGATGAGATTATAGAGAAAGCTAAAGAGTGGAACAATACTAACGTGGGTGCACGCAAACTAATTATTGAACGATACAAGAAAGGGAAAGAATGTCAGGAATGGGTCTCAGCCATGAAAATATGAAAGAGAGGATATTCAATTATCTTGAATATATGTCAGAAAAGGATATACGAGAAATATCTACAGCGATATATAATTTAGCTAGGAGGAAAGCAGACAAACGATTAAGGGAAGAGGAACAGAAAGATGCCTGAAGAAAATAAATATGCTAACTTACCTCAATCAATGCTGCCTACGGTCAAGGGTCAGATCCTTGAGAGACGCAAGGCCTTGGAGGAAGTTGTGGAAGCTCATAAAAAATCTATAGACGAAGCATTAAAACCAGTAATGGAACAGCTCAAAGATGTCGATGCGGATTTAGAGTGGGTCAACGGTCAACTGGGCCCCGAAGCATGAATACTTGGGTAGAGTACTGGCCAAAACCAGTGACAAATTCTTGGCATTTAAAATGGAAAGAGCCAGAAACGGTAACCACACGATATTTTCCAGACAAGGAAACGGCAATGGAATTTTGTACTGTATTGCATCATGAGGATAAATATTACACAAGAATCAAGACAGATGGATATAGATGAAATTAGAAATAACAGAAAAAGCCTCAAGAGTATTTAAGGAGAGCACCAATGACCCATACCTAAGAATAGGAGCTCGAAAGGGTGGTTGCTCTGGTTGGACGTTCACGCTTGATACTGATACAGCGGTAGATCCAAATGATTCTCTATTTGAAGATTTTTTACTGATAGATACAGAGATGCATGAAATGATTATAGGAGATTTGGAGGTAGATTATCGTGATGATAATTTAGTAGAACAGGGATTTGTATTTAAACGAATGGGCCCAGGCCACTTGGGAGAATGTGGCTGTGGCGAGAGCTTTACACCACTTGGTTCTGACAAAGCACTAGGATGGTGAAATTAGGAGTGCTCTGTGTGCTCTTAGTTATGCTGTTTAGTTGTGAAGACACAAAAGAATCAACAATCCAACTCCAATATACTCATGATGGCTCTTCAGCTCGGTCTTTATTGAGGGAAACTGCAGTCAGGCATAATATAAAGGTCGAACCAAATATTGCAGATACTGACCTAGATTCTAATATGTCGGCGGTGGTTGAGGTGCCGGTGTCAAAGCCAATGACGGTGGATTACAAAAACTGGACGCAAGAGCAACCAGACATTTACTATGAGTATGGATCTTCAGACTCGTTTGTAGTCTCTCATAATAGCCCATACACCACCTATGTTACTATTGAAGTTTCTGTCAATGCTGATTATCCTGTTCCTGAAATCGTTGTGGACAATTCAACGATTACGGATAATGCGACATATACGGACAATGCAACATGGAGCGATAATTTCACTTATGGTATTGCATCGACCCAAGCACAAGCAACGGCCTGGGAAGATTGGTGGGATAATCTAAGCACGAGCGATAACTGGTCGTATATCTCGGTAGGTCATATTGATAATGTGACGCTGAGGTGTGATAATGCAACAGTTGTGTCTCAAATCATAACGCAACTGAAAAATGATAATATGACAAATTGGGCGACCACCTGTTCTGATAATGTGTCGTGGGTCACTGGAGGATGTGGGCAGGGGGTGGAGTTAAAGGCAACTGCTCTTCTCTCTGATACTATGGACTGCCGGTGTAATAATCCAGGCGATAATGTTACTACAATTAGACCAGGCATACGAAACCGCAACTGGGGAGGCGTGGGCGATTCCTGTTCGGCACCAACTCAAAACCTAGAGGTAATACTGAAAAAATGAAACACACAATATATACACCAGAGCATCCACAGTATATCAAATTAGCCGCGGTGTTGTCTGAGCATGGGTTAATGGGGGCAAAGGAAGACACTATGATACAAGCAATCCTGAATGCATTAAATATGAAAAAGACGATCACCGGCAATGACCACATCACGCACGGAGCCGATACGCTGGGTGATGAAAGAGATTGAGTGCAGATTTATATTAAGGTAAAGGGCGAGTTACACGGTAAGGGCAAGACGATGAAGGCCTGCCTGAAGCACATCACAAAACTTTTCGCCCAAGGGCACACAGATATAATTGTTTCGGGCGGGAAGTTGGGAAGATGGATGAATACTAAATAGTGGTAGAGGGCTGAACCAATCAACCCCCCACCTAACACAACATTCTATAAAGGAGAAATGTTATGTCTGCTATTACTTATCACAATCACCATATCATCCCACGACACGCTGGAGGCACCGATGCTCCGGAGAATATCGTTCGCCTTACCACAGAAGAACATGCTGAAGCTCATCGCAAACTCTACGAGGAACACGGGCGATGGCAGGATAGACTCGCATGGAGAGCTCTTGCTGGTATGATTGGCAAAGAAGAAATCATTAGAGAGAAAATAATGCAAACTGCGAGAGGGCCAAGAAAGAAAGGCTACAAGATGCCACCACGAACAGAGGAACATATAAGGAAATGGAGAGTGGCAACAATAGGGAAAAAGCATACACCAGAACGAAGAGCGAATATGAGAATAGCACAGCAGCGCAGAGTGAAGAGAGAAAAAGAGTTGGGCATAAAGCAGAGAAAGAGCCCAACACCTTTCACCGAAGAGCACAAGAAGAAGTTGAGTGTAGCGGCGACGCTCGCTTGGGAGAAGAAGAATGGGAATAAATAAAGCCATAAACAGACACTGGCGTGACCATGCAGCCGTTCTATACCTGTTCCTATGTCTCTGTGACTTTTTCATAGGGCCTGTTGTTTGGAATATACAGATGAACGACTATTGTAATATGATGGTTGCCAAGGGATTGGTTTGTGATGCGGGTAGATGGTTGCCGCTTACTCTACAAGGCGGTGGGATTTTTCACATATCATTTGGGGCGATTTTAAGTGCGACAGCTTGGAAGAAAAAGGAAGAACTGGAAATCCATAATAATAGGGCTGACACTCCTTAGCCTGGGCGGTTGCAGTTACCTCAACCCCTTCTTATATTTTCAGGGAGAGGTTGGCGACAAGAGCACAATGCCTGTCGCCATAGAAGAACTCATAGAGATGGCGACTTACTGCGAAACTGCCTACCTTGCCGCCACAGCAGAGAATAAATTATACGAAATTAAATCCAACGAGTTCTCCTACCACGTTAAACAAGACGCCGGTGTTACTATCCTCATCTTTCGGGGAACAGACAATCGTAAGAATATTATAACGGATATAGACTTTCGCCCGTGGCAGGATGATGAACTTGATATGAAACTGCATAGAGGTTTCCACGACGCCGCAGCAATATTGCTCAAGGACATCAAAGCGAAGTATGAGTTAGAGAAGACCGTGTATCTTACAGGTCATAGCCTTGGTGGGGCCATCGCACAAATTGCAGGGCTGTGGCTAAACCTTGAGGGCTATAATGTGCAGATTTACACATTCGGTTCTCCCAAAGTCACACCAACATTTTTTGGCAATTCCCCGCCGCATTACAGAGTGATTATTGACTCCGACCCAGTGCCTTTTATGCCACCATATCCTTATGTGCACAGCGGAATTATGATCCGGGCTGATACATTAGAGTGGGCAGTTGGGGGCGAAGCGCTTCGTGGGTCATTCACAGAAATCAACGGCCTAGACCATTCTATAACATATTATTTAAGGACACTGCGACGATGGAAAGACTGGTGAGAGA
This sequence comes from Flavobacteriales bacterium, assembly GCA_015660615.1. Lineage (GTDB taxonomy): Bacteria > Bacteroidota > Bacteroidia > Flavobacteriales_D > Sanyastnellaceae > UBA974. Next base: position 2,043 of record DQKQ01000004.1, on the reverse strand, counting down.
TTATCACTTAGACCATTTTATTGCTTGACTTTCACCCTGTATGATGATATAATTATAGTATGAGAAGTGAGGGAAATGTTTATCAGTATTTTTTTGATAGATTGACCTGTATTTTATACCACACACCAACAGCAGGTATTCTACAAACCATAGAGGGGGAATGAAATGAAGTTAGAGGCTCTCCGGAGTAAAATTGCAGCAGTGACTATGGAAGAGATCCGCATAGCTGTGATAGAAGATGAAATTGTCTTACTGCAATCAAGGCTTGAACCACACGATACAGGGCATCTACACACGGCTATCTCAGTATTAACTCATCGTATAAAGGAACTAAAAAATGGCGGATACTAGAAATTTTATGTGGAATAATCTTCCAGGCTCAAGAGCTAGAAAAGTCCCCGTGGAACATACTCTTACTACTGGAGATGCTGAGGGGCTTGGAACCAAAGATGTAGAACCAACAGACGAATCATCAAACGAATCATCAGACGAAGTAGAGGAATGAACATATTTAAAAACATGAAGGTAGGTTGGGAGAACATTTGGCTCCCAAGGATACAAGAAGGTAAGACCAAGGTAGAGCTTGAGCGAGACAAGCGGTATGAGGCCCGATGGGTTTGGTATCACACACTCATGGCGATAGAACTCTTGGTCTGTAACATATTATTGCTCTGGATAGCAATAGCAGTGACATGACGACAATGAAAGCAACTCTCTATTCGGGGCCTGGTTGAATTTGGTGCGACAGAGTAAAGGTTTTACTCACAGATACTGGTTATGAATTAGATGAAAAGCCAGTACGAGATAACATGGAAGTGTTATATGCTTTAAATAATAATGAGGACATAAAATCAATTCCACAAGTAGTCATAGATGGAAAACTGGTTGGGGGCTACAGTGAAGTGGAAACATTAATCAGAGAAATCAAATCAATTAATCGCGTATGAGCCAAGAACTACTAAGAGAAAGTGATACCGATTCTGATTATGATCGTTGCGTCAGTTGCGGTAAAATCACTCAGGCCAAAAGGGCAGAGCACATAAACTACAGGGTTGGATACATCGAAGGTGCAGGACAACTTTGCTTCGACTGCACTCAACAGGTAGAAGGGATTGCCCAACCCCTACCGACCATCTGACCATACAGATAATCAAATAATCAAAGTAAAATGAAGAAAATAGTAGTGATGACATCCGGAGAAGGCTCGAACTTCAGTGCGATAGTCAATAGCGGTATTGTGGTAGATAGGGTCATAACCAACAATGCATCCGCAAATGTGGTCAAGAGAGCAGCAACTGCCAACGTGCCGTGTGAGGTGTTTGACAAAAAAACTGGAGATCAAGAGCATGGTATTGGGTGGAGTGAGCGTAGAATTAACGAAACGATACCAGAAGATACTGACCTAATCGTGCTAGCGGGATACTGCTCAATCCTGTCGCCCCACTTCTGTGAGGCATGGACAGGAAAACTCATCAACATCCACCCTAGTATCTTACCGGCGTTCGCAGGGACAATGCACGCAATCAAAGAGGCATGGGACTACGGTTGCAAGGTGTTCGGCGTGACCATACACCATGTAATTGCAGAGGTTGACGCCGGGGCCATAATCATGCAGAGATGTATCCACCCGCTTGAAGGTGATACATTGGAACAACTCACTGCAAAAATACACACGGTGGAGCACTACGCATACCCATCGGCAATCAGAAAAATATTACAGATACCAGAGGTAAAATGATACAGAAGTGGCAAATCATCCATTGGCCAACCGGAAAACAAATTCAGCTATGCAGCTCTGAGGAAGTTGCACGAAAACTACTGCCATCTCACGGTAAAAACCATATCATGCGTGAGGTATTTTTCTATGATGATGGCGAACTAGCAAAAATAAGCGACAGTAAAAGTGAAAGAGTACTATGGCCATAAAGCAACTCGATGACTCAAATCCATATACTACAGGTTGGACTAGACCCAAGATGATGAAGGCTCTACAAGAAACCATACCATATTTAGCGGATGATGAACTCCAACTCATTGCATCGC